>JAPKDK010000145.1 GCA_028872645.1 Verrucomicrobiota bacterium | reverse complement strand
TCGCCCCCGCCGATCTGCGCAAAGAAGGGCCGAGTTTTGATTTGGCAATCGGGTTAGCGTGGCTGATGGCCAGCGAGCAATCGAGCATCGGCGAGGCGGCGGACTACGCAATCATCGGTGAGCTGGCACTTACAGGAAAAGTGCGGCGCGTGAAGGGAGTGCTGCCCGTCGCGCTCAGCGCGCGCGCGGAAGGGCGGCGCGGTTTATTAGTGCCGCCGGATAATGCGGCCGAGGCAGCGGTCGTAGAAGGGCTCGAGGTCATCCCCGTGAAAAATCTGCGCGAGGCGGCCAGCTTCATCGCCGGCACCGCACCCATCTCGCCCACGTACGTGGACACAAAAGCACTGTTCGAACATCAAGCCAACGGCGAATCCGACCTCAGCGAAGTGAAGGGGCAGGAAACCGTCAAACGCGCGCTGGAAATCGCCGCCGCGGGCGGGCACAATTTGATTCTCATCGGCCCACCGGGCACGGGCAAAAGCATGATCGCCAAGCGACTCCGCACCATCCTGCCGCCGCTTACTTTGGCCGAAGCGCTCGAAACCACGCGCATCCACAGCGTAGCCGGTTTGCTGGAGGCCAAGCAGGCCCTCGTCACGCAGCGGCCCTTCCGCGCGCCGCATCATACCGCGAGCGATGCGGGATTGCTCGGCGGCAACATCAACCCGTCCCCCGGCGAAATTTCGTTGGCCCATCACGGCGTTTTATTTTTGGATGAACTGCCGGAATTCCGCCGCAGTGTTTTAGAAACCATGCGCCAACCGCTGGAGGACGGTCACGTCACCATCAGCCGCGCGGCGGGCACGATGACCTTCCCAGCGGAGTTCATGCTTGTCGCCGCGATGAACCCCACGCCCGACGGCAAGATGCCCGCCGAAAGCCGCAGCAGCCCGCGCGAGATTCAAAATTATCTCGGCCGCATCTCCGGTCCGCTGCTCGACCGCATTGATTTACACGTGGAAGTGCCGCCGGTGAAGTTTCGCGAAATGGATTCGCAATCCGGCGGCGAAACCAGCGCGGTCATCCGCGAACGTGTGCTTGAAGCCCGCCGCGCGCAATACCGCCGCTGGCGCGGCAAGCCCAGCTGCAATGCCCGAATGCAATCGCGCCATCTCCAAAAACACTGCGCCCTCGACGACCCCACGCGCGACCTCCTCCGAACCGCGATGGAAGAGCTCGATCTCAGCGCCCGCGCCTACGACCGCATCCTCAAAGTTTCCCGCACCATGGCCGACCTCGCCGGCACGGAAAATATCCAAGCCGAACACGTCTCCGAGGCGATTCAATACCGCAGCCTCGACCGCCAGATTTGGACGTAACGATCGATTGAGTCGATGGACGGCTGCGTCGTTTCAATTAACACTTTTGGTGGCACTGCGTTACCTTTTCAGCACAATGAATATCTCAAACGTAATTGGAGTCATCGCGTTGGCCGCCGGTCTCTCGGGCTGCGCGTGTCTCAAGCAATCGCAGGCTTACGAACCGGCCGAGGGGGACTTGGTTTTTCAGGCGCTGTCGTTGGAGGTGGATTTGGTGGTGGCGATCGAAGGCGTGACGGAATCGAATTATTCGCACGTGGGCGTGCTTCACCGACGCGCGGGCGAGTGGATGGTGATCGAGGCCACGGGCGCGGGGGTGATTTATACGCCGTTTGAAAAATGGAAATCGGTGAGCCGCGATGGGCGGTGGGCGGCGTTTCGCGTGAAGGCGGCGCATCAGGAGCATTTGGCGGAGTTTTTGGCAAACCTGCATCCGCACGCGGGGAAGCCTTACGATTTCAAATACGAGTTGGGGCAGGAAAATCTGTACTGCTCGGAGCTGGTTTTTCACGCGTGGGAAAAAACGACTGGGCAAAAAATGGGCAAGCTCACCGCACTGGGGGACTTGAACTGGAAACCGTTTTTGGCGATAATCGAAAAATACAACGGCGGGCCGATGCCGCCGGATCGGAAAATAATCAGCCCGATTGAGCTTTCAAAAGCGGCTCAACTGGAGCGGGTTTACAATCACGGACTGGACAAATGAGTGAACCATCTGAACAACACACCGGGCGGGCAATCGTCACTTTCGCGCGCGGCTGGCAAACGTTGGTGGCCGTGCGCAGCCTCGGGCGGCGCGGGGTGGAGGTGGTTGCGGGCGATCATTATTCGATGACGCCGGGGTCGCTCTCAAAATACTGCACGGCGAAATTCAAATACCCCGATCCCGATCGGGATCCCGAGGGCTTCCTCGATGCGCTGGAGGCGGTGGTGATCGAGCACAAACCGAACGACGATCGGCCGTACGTGCTGTTGCCGATTCACAAGGAAAGCTATCTCATCGCGCAACATCGCGAGCGGTTCGAGCCGCACATTTCGCTGGCGCTGCCGGGCTTCGATCAAATCATGCAGGTGCACAACAAAGGCACGATCGCGGCGTACGCGCAGGAGCGGGGCTTGCCGATGCCGGCCACTTGGATTCCGGAAACGGTGGAGGACTTTCACGCGCAACTTGACGCGATGGCGGTGCCGGCATTTCTGAAAATCCGCGAGTCGTCCTCCGGCGTGGGCATTGCCAGGGCTGACACGCGTGAGCAACTGGAAAAAACATTTCTGCAATTCGTGAAGCAATTCAATTTGTCACCCGGCGATTTGCCGATTATCCAAGCGCTCGTGCCGGGCGATGATTACTGCGTCACCACACTCTTCAATCGCGGCAAGCTCGAGGCGTGTATGACCTACCGCAACCTCCGCATCTTCCCCGCCAAGACCGGCCCCGGCGCGATGCGCGAAACGGTGGAGGCGCCCGCGATGGAAAAAATCGTCAGCGATGTGCTCGGCCCGCTGGATTGGCACGGCGTAGCGGAGCTGGATTTTCGCTGGGATGGCCAGCCCGATTCCGCGCCGCATCTCATCGAGGTGAACCCCCGATTTTGGGGCGGTCTCATCCAAGCCGTCGAGTCCGGCTGGGATTATCCGTGGCTCACCTTTCAACTCGCCTCCACCGGCAAGGTCGACCTCGATGCCGAGCGCCGCACCGACGTGAAAACCGAAATCCCAATCCTCGCCTTCCTCGCCACGCTCAACGAACTCTCCCACAGCGAAGCCGGCGAAGCTGCGCTGAAGTCCGGCTGGGAAAATGCAAAAGACGAATTCCGCGATGGCTCCAAACGCGCCGGACTCAAGGCGCTTTTGAAAGGCTTAAAAACCGGCCTCGATCCCAAAGCCCGCCTCGCCGAAGCCCGGCGCGTGCTCGGCGATCACAAACACAATGTGTACGACATTTTTTCCAAGGAAGACCCCGGCCCCGCCCTCGGAATCTTTTTCCCACTCGCGGTATTCCTAAAACACGGCAAGGTCAACCTCGACCTCATCACCGGCGAGGGCGTGCCCAGCGAGGATGATGGAAACCCCAAAAAAGATTGACGCCGAGATTGCCGGCCGCGCCGCCCCCAAACCCCGCCGCTGGCCGCGGCGGGTGGCCATCGGCGCGAAGCTGTTGGTGCTCGCGTACCTCGGCTATCGCGTCGTGTTTCCCTTCGCGCTGGATCAATGGGCCGACAGCCGATTGCCCGCCGACGCGCCGAACATCGCCTTCTCGCCCAATGACACTTGGCTGCGCGAGCTCGGCATCAACGAGGCTTACAAAATTTCCATCACCCGCGCCGGCGGCCGGTTGGTGCCATTTCATCCGGAACAAACCGGCGCGGACTCGACGCGCATTGAAGCGTGGCTGGAGAAAAATAAAATCGGCGGCATCATTCTCGGCGGCGGTGGCGATGTGGATCCGCGATTATACGGCGGCGATCCCGGAGAGGGCGCGGAGGTGAATCGCCAGCGTGATGTTTTTGAAATCGCGCTCATCCAAGCCGCCGTGAAAAAGCGGCTTCCCATTCTGGGGATTTGCCGCGGCTGCCAAATCCTAAACGTCGCGCGCGGCGGCACACTGCGTAATCTGGACGACAACAAAACGTTGGCCGACCTCCATTTCAATTCCAACGGCCATCCCGTGACCCTCGCCGAAGGCAGCCGCTTGGCAAACATCACCTCAACCCAACGGCTCGCCAACGTTGGCAGCTATCACCGCCAAGCCGTTTTGCAATTGGGCCGCAACCTGCGCATCACCGCCATCGGCCCGGGCGGAGTCATCGAGGCTATCGAGGGCAATGCTCCGGGCGATCCGTGGCTGGTCGCAGTGCAATGGCATCCGGAACTGGCTGTGGGCAATGAATCACAGCAAAAGTTGCTGCGCGCGTTCGTGCGCGAAGCGAAGAAGAAATAGTTTTACAACACCACTTCACTGCATTCCATCCCGTGGGCTTCGGCGACGGCGGGGCAGGTGACGTGGCCATTCATCACGTTGATGCCACCGAGCAGTTCGGGCTTGGCGGCGGCGGCTTCGGCGAGGCCTCGGTTGGCGATGAGGTCCACATAAGGGAAAGTGACGTTGGCGAGCGCTTGGGTGGCGGTACGGGCGTAAGCGCCGGGCATATTGGCGACGCAATAATGGATGACGCCTTCCTCGGTGTACACGGGGTCATTGTGGGTGGTGGGTCGACTGGTCTCGGCGCAGCCACCCTGGTCGATGGCGATATCCACCACCACACTGCCGGGGCGCATGGCGCGTAGCATTTCGCGCGTGATGAGCTTGGGGGCTTTGGCACCGGGAACGAGCACGGCGCCGATGAGGAGATCCACGTTGGGGAGTAATTCCATCAGGTGCGTGGGGTTGGAATAAAGCGTGTGCGCGGTGTGCAGCGTGATGTCGAGAAAGCGCATTCGCTCGACATCCACCTCGAGGATGGTGACATCCGCGCCTAAGCCGGTAGCCATTCGGGCGGCGTTCACGCCACTGACGCCGCCGCCGAGCACCACCACTTTGCCAGGCAACACTCCCGGCACGCCGCCGAGCAACGTGCCGCTGCCGGTAAAATGTTTGGCGAGATAATAGCCGCCGACGATGACGGACATGCGCCCCGCGATTTCGCTCATCGGCTCGAGCAACGGCAGTCGGCCGTTGACCTCGATGGTTTCATAAGCGATGGCGGTGCACTTGCTGGCGATGAGCGCTTGGGTCAGCTCCAGCACAGGAGCGAGGTGGAGGTACGTGAACAGGATTTGGCCTTCGCGCAGTAATGGGATTTCTTCCAGCTGCGGTTCTTTCACTTTCACGATGAGATCGGCGGCGGCGAAGATAGCTTCGGGCGTGTCAAAAATTTCCGCACCAGCTTCGGTGTAGTTGACATCGGGATAGCCGCTGCCCGCGCCCGCGCCGGTTTCCACCAGCACGCGATGGCCGCGCTGGGTGAGTTGATACACGGCGGACGGCAACAGACCAACGCGGTGCTCTTCGGCTTTTACTTCACGAGGGACGCCAATAATCATGGGCGTAAGCTAACGGCATAACGCGGCGTGTCCAACGACCGATGTGTCTTAAGCCGATTCTTTTGATTCGTGCGCAACCACCGCTTGTTTGCCGTGCGTGGCGCATTCGGCTTCCACTTCAGCGCAGAGTTGGCTTTGGGAAAACCAGCGCGCCAGCCACACACAGCCCAGCGCCAGCGCGATGCCGGCTACCAGATCGATGCCATAATGGTAGCGCAAAAACACCGTGGAAATCCACAGCCCCACCACCGGTGCGAGCACCCACCAGAAATGATTGCGCCGATGTTCCCAATCGAAAAGCAACAGAAACAACGAAGCCGCCATATGAATGCTCGGAAAAACGTCCACGCCATTCGTCCGCTGGGCGATGACGCTGCCACCCACGTTGGTGAGCCAGCCGCCGGTGCGCGCGCCCATTTCTGCAACGGGCCCCGCCGCCGGCAGCAGCATATAGCCCACGTAGCCCAGCGCGTACAGCGTGCAAAAGCCCACGAGACACACGCGAAATTTTTTCAGATTAGTGATGAAATAAAACAGCAGCCCGCCCACTAGGTAGTAAAAGAAAAACAGGTAACAGCCCATAAATAGATCCGACACCCACGCAGCCGGTTGGGACGCCATCAGCGTGCGCGGCAAGTCCCCAAACAACGCAACATCCCATTGACTCAGCACAGAATCCTGATGCCACGCGAGATCGAGCCCGTGCGGGTTGTGCATCAGCGGCACGGCTGTGGTTAGCGAAAAATATGAGAGCGCACTGACGGTGAGCGTGAACAACATTCGCACCCGCCATCGACAAGGCGAAGGCCGCGCTTGCGTCCATGCCACCACCATAACAAGTGAGAGAAGATAGATCCCGTAGATGAGGGAGCTGGAATGGGCGAAGCCGGCGACCGCGCCGAGGCGCAACCACACCGCGCCGAGGAAGAGCGCGAACACCACTTCGTGCGGAAGCACGTGCCAACGGTTGGGCAGCTTGAGCGACCATCGCGGCAAGTCCACCCACTCGCCTTGTTTGTCGTGTGATGTAGCCATAACTCAACCGATAACAGGAACGGCTGGTTCGTCATCAATAGACCATAATTACGCTCGAATCTCAAGCGAAACTTCAAGCGCCAAACCTTTTTTTTTAACTTTGCATTCATCGAATGCCAGCCAATCGCTCGCGCCAAATTTCGTAAAGCCGCGTGGTGGCCACCACGTCGCGCACGCAGTACTCGGCAATCTCGCGGTAGCGGCCTTCGGCCATGAGATCGTTGACGTCCATCCCCGTGACGCCTTCAGCCTTGGGCGATTCGATGCCGAATGCTTTGCAATAGAAATCAAGATTGAAGCGCCGCGCTGCACCCGTCCAGCCACTGACGTTGTAAAAAGTAAACTGCTCGGCAAGATCGCAATGCGGTTCCACTTGGAATCGATAACCGAGCCAATCCTTACGCGAGATGGGTACATTGAGCACGGCGGAGCGAAGGTAAAGAAAAGGCACGTCAAAGGAGCGGCCATTAAACGTGCAAATCTTGTCGTACTTGGTGGACAGTTTCCAGAATTGATCGAGCAGATCACTCTCGTCCATACACGCCACATATTCGACAGGGCCATCGGAGGCTTCCTCAAAGTCATCAGAAATAAACAGCACCTTGCCGCGGCCGGTGTCGGCGTTCATCAGACAAATACAAACGCACTGGGCGGTGAATGGCCAGAGGTTGAACTGCATATCGATCTCTTCGCGCCTCTGTGCTTTGGCCGCTTCATCGAGCATTTTTTCCGCAGGCCGGAACAGGTATTCGAGTCGCCCCTCGTCCAGTTGTTCCTTGGGCAGGGCAGAGGTTTCGATATCAAAGACAAGGCAGGACATGCCGCCAAGGTGGAATAGGCAGTCCGAAGAAGCAATGCCCAAACCGGAGAAACCCAAAAAAACCACTGGAAAAACGCACAAAAAAAGATGGCGGACTTGCGTCCGCCATCGTGTGGAAATAGT
>JAPKDK010000144.1 GCA_028872645.1 Verrucomicrobiota bacterium | reverse complement strand
CTGATGAATTACCCGAAAGAAATTAAGGCATTCTATATGCGAATGAACGACGACGGCAAAACGGTGGCCGCGATGGACGTGCTGGCGCCGGGCATCGGCGAGATCATCGGCGGCTCCCAACGCGAAGAACGCCTTGATGTGCTCGACGCGCGCCTGGAGGAAATGAACTTGGACAAAGCCGATTACTGGTGGTACCGCGACCTGCGAAAGTACGGCACAGTCCCCCACGCCGGCTTCGGCCTCGGCTTCGAGCGCACCCTCATCTACGCCACCGGCATGGCGAATGTGAGGGATGTGATTCCGTTCCCAAGGACGCCGAGATCAGCGGCGTTTTAGGAACTATTTGGCAAAAAACACCTAAATCTCGCCAAATCATCCAAAAACCAAAGGTTTGGCGGAGCCAACCATTCTGCCGAAGACGCTGTTGCCTAAAGTCGATTCCAGCTTGGTGAGGCCGTCGGCAATTTCTGAGTTGATTGCCCCCTATTCCTTATCCGGGCTTTCCAGCGGCTCCTCGAAGTGCTCGCCCACTTTCCCGAAGGATTCCACCTTGCCATCCACCAACTTCACCTCCAGATCGCGGCTGGACTTGGAATCTTTGCCCACGCCTAAGATGCCTATATAGAGGGCCGACTCGTTGTAGTAAAGATGCTCGACGTTGCCCTTGGCGGACACCCGATGGGGTTTACCCAGCACGGCCACGGCCTCGGCACGCGGCATACCGATCTTGATGTCGTTAAACGAAACGCGCTTGCCGGGAATGACCACGCACCCAGCCACGGCAACCACACAGAACAACGAAAGGAAAAATTTCACGCGGCAAATATGTGGCAGACAGCGCAAATCGTCAATGCCAGAACGAAAAAGAAATGGGGTGACCGACCGGACTCGAACCGGCGACATCCAGAATCACAATCTGGGACTCTACCAACTGAGCTACGACCACCGTTGGAGAGGGAACCTTACCGGCCTTTGGCCGGTCGGTCAATTTTCAAATTGAAACTTAGCCCATGCCCTCTGTTCACAATTCCGCGTGGACACTTGGGCGGGTGCTCACGATGATGAGCGGGTGAACCGTGTTAAATTACTTCCCGAACAGGTGGCAAATCAGATCGCGGCGGGCGAGGTGGTGGAACGGCCGGCGAGTGTGGTGAAGGAGTTGGTGGAGAATGCGCTGGATGCGGGGGCGCGGAAGATCACGGTGGAGGTGAAGGCGGGCGGGCGCAGTTTGATTCGGGTGACGGATGATGGGCACGGAATGAGCCGGGATGATGCGTTGATGAGCCTGGAGCGGCACGCGACGAGTAAGATTACGCGCGCGGAGGATTTGGCATCGATTTCCACGATGGGTTTTCGCGGGGAGGCGGTGCCGAGCATCGCGAGTGTGAGCCGGTTTGTACTGACCTCGCGTTTGGCGGAGGCGGAGGGCGGCACGGAGATTGTCGTGAACGGCGGCAAGATGATGGCGGTGAAGGAAACCGGGGCGGCAGTGGGCACGGCGGTGGAGGTGCGCTCGCTGTTTTATAATCTGCCGGCGCGGCGAAAATTTTTGCGCACGGAAGAAACCGAACGCGCGCACGTGCAGCGGATGCTGACGCTGATGGCGCTGGCGCATCCGGAGGTAGCGTTCACGCTGCGGCACGATGACCGCGAGGTGTGGCGGCTGTTGGCGGAGAGCGGCACGGGCGCGGTGGCGCTGGAACGGCGGCTGCGCGCGTTGTGGGGCGAGGGGCTGCGGTTGATTGAAATCGACTGCGCGGGCGAGCTGGCGCGGCGAGCGTTTGATGCGGACGATGCGCCGACGAAGGCGTGCCGCGTGTGGGGCTTCATCGGCGCGCCGGGAGTGAGCCGCAGTAATCGCGAGCATCAGCACGTATTTGTAAACCAACGCCCCATCGACAACGTCGGCCTCGGCATGGCGCTGCGCGAGGGCTATCACACGGCGTTGATGAAGGGGAAATATCCGGTGTGCTGTTTGTTCCTCGAAATCGAGCCGGCGGAGGTGGATGTAAATATTCACCCGGCCAAGCGCGAAGTGAAATTTCACCGCGAGCGGGAGGTTCGGAAGTTTGTGGCAGATGCGGTGAGCGAAGGGCTTGCGAGTTTTCACTCGCAGGGAATGGGAGACAGAAGTCAGGCGATAGAATCTGCCGTTGCGGGAGACTTTGGGTTGGAGGCAACGGATGTGTCGGGGGAATCGGTGGTGAAACAGAAGCCACTGGAAATAGGATTTGCCACCCTACCCTCTCCCACTCATAAAGAAAATGCCGACCCGCTCGTCCCTCAACCGCCCCCCACTACTCCCCACTCCCCACACACTACTCACTCCAGCCCGCCGCTTCTCAAAGTTCCTCTCAAAATTCTCGGCGTAGTCGGCAAGCTCTACGTCGTGCTCGAATCCGACCGCGGGCTAGTGTTGATGGACCAACACGCGGCGCACGAGCGGGTGTTGTACGAGCAATTGCTGGAACAAATGCAGCGCGAGGAAACGGCTTCGCAAAAATTGTTACTGCCGGAGACGGTGGAGTTGTCGGCGACCGATGCGCAGTTTGTGGCGGAGCAGGTGGAAACCCTCAGCCGCCTCGGCGTTGGCATCAGCGCGTTTGGCGAGCGGACGTTTCTACTCGATGCGCTGCCGCCCTTCGTGAAAGTGAAGGACACTAAAAATTTTGTGCTGTCGTTGATTGACGAACTCAAGTCCGTCGGCCAAGGCATTAACTCCATGCGGTTGGGCGAGGCGATGGTGATTATGACCGTCTGCCGCCAAGCCATCAAAGCCAACGACGCCCTCGCCGGGCCGGAACTAGAAAAGCTGCTCGAAGATTTGCGCCATTGCACGATGCCCTACACCTGCCCGCACGGCCGGCCGACCTTGATCGAGATGAGCTATCCGGAATTGGAAAAGAAATTCGGGCGGACGGTTTGACTCAAGATTGAGCCAAAGCTGCCGATAGTATTAGTAAGTGTTCACCGTCGCGAAGGATCGCGGCGGGCCGCAATCATGGATGATGGAATTCCCGGGGATAACTTCGGTGTCGCATTCGGCGCAGCAATTGCGCGGGAATGCTTTGGCGCGCTTGGAATTTTCGGTGCGATCGGCTGGGCTTTCGGCTGTAAATTCGCAGGTGCAACAGCTCACGGCGCGGCACGAGGCGCAGTTGGCGCGGATGATGGAGCGGGTGGATGACGAGGTGGCGGGCGCTTTGCTGGATTTAGTGGGTTAAACGGCGGGATTCGCGAGGATTGAGCGGGTTGGATTTTCTTCACATTTTCGCTTGCAATGCCTTGTGGGAGGCGTATCTTCCCCGTCCGCCTGACTTTTGTGAGTGCAAAAGTCGAAAGGGCGGCCACGAGATGTTAACACGTTATTAACCAAAATCCTGCGGGATAAGGGGTATTTTTTCCCTGAAAAACCACGGGTATTCAAAGGCCAACCCTTTTTCGGGGTAGGTTATCCAAAGAGGAAACAGCCAATGCTGACGATGGAAGAAGCGATGAAGCAAAGCACGATTAGCTTTGTGGAAGGCGAAATTATTGAGGGTGAAGTCATCGAGATTCGATCCAAGGAAGTGCTCGTAAATATTAATTTTAAGAGCGAGGGATCGGTGTCGTTGAATGAATTTGATGCGGACAACCAGCCCGCGGTGGGCGACAAGATCGAGGTGCTCATTGAGGTGCTCGAAAACCGCGACGGGATGGTGGAACTCAGCCACGAGCGCGCGCAGTTCAAAAAGAACTGGGACAAGATCAATTCCATTTGCGAAGAAGGCGGCGTGATCACCGGTCGCATCAAGGAGATTGTGAAGGGTGGCCTCATCGTCAACATCGGCGTGGAGGCGTTTCTGCCCAGCTCGCAGGTGGACATCGTGCCGCCCAAAGATCTCAAGGCGTTGGTCGGCCAAAAGTATGAATTCAAAATCGTGAAGCTCAATATGGAGCGGCAGAACATCGTGCTCAGCCGCCGCGAGCTCATCGAAGAAGAACGCTCCGCCAAACGCGCGGAGATGCTCGGCCATATGACCCCCGGCGACGTACGCAAGGGTGTGGTGAAAAACATCACCGACTTCGGCGCGTTCATCGACCTCGACGGCCTCGACGGTTTGCTGCACATCACCGATATGAGCTGGGGCCGCATCAATCACCCGAGCGATATGGTCACCGTCGGCGAAGAGCTCGACGTGGTTGTGCTGGACATCAACAAGGAAAAGGAGCGGGTCTCACTCGGTCTCAAGCAGAAATCCCAAAACCCGTGGGAACTCATCGAGAGCAAGTATCCGGTCAACACCACCATCAAGGGCAAGGTCGTGAACCTCGTTTCTTACGGCGCGTTTGTGGAGCTCGAGCCGGGCGTTGAAGGCCTCGTGCATGTCACCGAACTTTCGTGGACGAAAAAACATACCAAACCTTCCGAAGTGTTGGAGAAGGGCCAGGAGATCGAAGCGATGGTCCTGGGCGTCAACAAGGACGAACAGAAGATCAGCCTCGGCATCCGTCAGCTCGACGACAATCCGTGGGACGCCGCCGGCGACAGGTACAGCCCCGGAACTACGGTGAAGGGCAAAGTGCGCAATCTTACCAGCTACGGCGCCTTCGTGGAACTCGAGGAAGGCCTCGACGGAATGATCCACGTGAGCGACCTCTCTTGGACTCGCAAAATCAATCACCCCTCCGAACTGCTCAAGAAGGGCGATGAAATCGAAGCCCGTGTGTTGGAGGTTGACCGCGAAAACCAACGCATCTCTATCGGGATCAAACAGCTCAGCGACGATCCGTGGGATCAAATCGATACCGTTTACAAAGTGGGCGATCTCGTCACCGGCAAGGTCACCAAGCTCGCCAGCTTCGGCGCCTTTGTGGGGCTGGAAAATGAAATGGACGGACTCGTCCACATTTCGCAAATCAGCGAAGAGCGCGTGGAGAAAATCAAAGACACGCTCGAGATCGACCAGGAAGTCACTGCGCGCGTCATCAAGATCGACAAGAGCGACCGCCGCATCGGCCTCTCCATCAAGGCCGCCGAATACGACGAAGATCAGCTCCGGCGCGAAGCAGAGCAGCTGGACCAACTCAAGCCCGGCGAAGATCTCGTGGCACTCGAACACGCCTTTGACGCCGCTGAGTTCACTCCCGCAGAGGAAGAAGTTCCCAAAGCTGAGCCCGAAACAAAGGCAGCCAAACCGGAAGCTGAAGCCGAGCCCGAAGAAAAGGCAGCTGAGTAACTCACCCGTCATCAACCAAATATGGCGGGCCGCAAAGCCCGCCTTTTTTGTTGCTGAGAATCACACCAAAAAAAACAAACCGATGAAGACAAACCTAATCCTGGGCATCGCCCTGTTAATTATCGCCGGCAACCTGAACGCCGCCGACCTCCGCGTGAAAGGCGGCTTCCTGCCCGGCGGTATCATTGACGACCGCAAGTTGCTCTCTGAAATAAACCTCAAAACAATCGAACTTCGCAATGCCAAGGATGGCGCCGTCAAATCCGCCGAATTGCTCAAGCAACTCAAGAGGTTGGATCGCAAAAAATGCGACATCCAGCTCGCCCCCACCATCGGCAAGCAGCGCCTCACCGCCGCCGAAACCGCCACGCGCGCCCGCAAAGGCGTGCTCGTCGTCTCCGGACTCTACAAATGCAAACGCTGTCCCAAGTGGCACAGCGGCGCGGCTAGCGGTTTCATGCTCACCGCAGACGGCGTGTTTTGCACCAGCTATCACGTGGTCGATAATCCCGACAACGATATCCTCGTCATTATGACCGGCGACGGACGCGTCGCCCCCGTGGTGGAAGTGCTCGCCGCCGACAAAACTGCCGACATCGTAATCCTCCGCGCCAAAGGCAAAGACTTCACCGCCCTGCCCGTCTCCACCGAGGCCCCGCTCGGCGGCAAGGTGCGCGTGTTCAGCCATCCCGACCGAAAATTTTATGTGCTCAGCGAAGGTATCATCTCACGCAAGTTTTTGGATAGCACCCGCAACGGCGGCCGCCGCCAAATGCTTTCCATCACCGCCGACTTCGCCAAAGGCTCCAGCGGCGCGCCCGTCTTCAACGAATACGGCGCCGTCATCGGCAGCGTGAACAACACCCAAAGCACCTATTACAGCGTGAAAAATGGCGTGAAAGATAACCTGCAAATGGTTTTCAAAAACACCGTCTCCATGCAGCACCTCTTGAATTTGATACAACCGAAAAAGAAATGAAAACCGTTAAAGAAATCGAAGAAGCCATCAAGGACCTCCCGCGCGAGGAATTCATGTCCCTCGCCAACAAAATCGGTGCCCACCAAGCCGCGCTCTGGGAAGAACAGGAAGACACCGACAACGCAGATTCACTGGAATTCCTCTGCGAGGGCGAAGAAGAAACCGAAGAAGAATTCGAGCATGAAGCAGAGCTGGAATACACGGAACTTTAATCCCGTCACCTGACTTCAAAATAAATTCCCCTTGTCCCGCACGCGCCCCTCGGCGTTAATGCCGCCCGCATGAGCATTTTGGATGAACTGCAGTGGCGCGGGCTAATCAACGACTGCACCGATACCGACGCGCTAACCGCGCGCCTCGGCAAAGGGCCGACTGTGCTCTATTGCGGTTTCGATCCCACCTCCGACAGCTTGCACGTCGGCAACCTCGTGCCGCTGATTGCGTTGCGGCGTTTTCAAAATCTCGGCCACATTCCCATCGCGCTCGCCGGCGGGGCCACCGGTGCCATTGGCGATCCGAGTGGCAAATCCGCCGAGCGCAATCTGCTTACGACCGAATTGCTCGCCGCCAACATCGCCGCGGTGAAGGTGCAACTCACCAAGCTTCTCGATTTTGAGTCCACCGAAAACCCCGCCCAACTGCTCGACAATGCCGACTGGACGCACGCCGTCACGCTGCTCGATTTCCTGCGCGACATCGGCAAGCATTTCACCGTCAACACAATGGTCGCCAAAGAAAGCGTCCGCGCCCGCATGGAAGACCGCGACGTCGGCATCAGTTACACCGAATTTTCGTATATGCTTTTGCAGGCGTTCGATTTCTTTCACCTCAAACAAGCGCACGACTGCGACCTGCAAATCGGCGGCAGCGATCAATGGGGCAACATCACCGCCGGAATCGACCTCACGCGCCGTAAACTTTCTGAAACCGTTTACGGCCTCACTCTCCCGCTCATCACCAACACCGACGGCACTAAGTTCGGCAAGTCCGAAGCCGGCGCCGTGTGGCTCGATCCCGCGCGCACCAGCGTTTACAAGTTTTACCAATTCTGGATCCGCACCGACGACCGCGACGCCGTGCGTTACCTAAAATATTTCACCTTCCTCCCCAAAGAAGAAATCGAAGTGCTCGAAAAACAGCACGAAGAAAACCCAAGCGC
>JAPKDK010000143.1 GCA_028872645.1 Verrucomicrobiota bacterium | reverse complement strand
GTTTTACCTCCATCCTTGGATTCGCTTTGGGTCACAACCTTTTGTTGGCTGCGACACATCACCTGCATCCGACCATCGGCGTATGTCAGGATGCTGGGTTGGATTGCTCCAAACTCCTTTCCATTATTGATGGGGCCGATGACTTTCCATGTCTTACCAAAATCCCGTGTAGCTTCAAAATGAACGCGCCAACCTTTATGCTCGGTGCTGGACGGACAAAGGATGGTGCCGTCGGCCAATTGGATTGGCTTATTTTTCACTGGACCAATCAGGTGACCGATCTTGTCGTTCTTTCCGAGTTTGTGACGATCCCCCCAAGTCTTACCTCCGTCCTTGGAGGTCAAGAGCATCCCCCACCAACGGCTGGGCGTGGGACCCACCTTGTAGAAGAGCATGAGCGGTCCCTTCTTGGGTTGGAATAAAACCGGATTCCAGCAGGAATATTCCCTGTCCTCTCCCTCAGAGCCATCAGCCACTTCTACCGGTGTAGTCCATTTACCATTTAGCAGACGTGATATGCGAACACCCACATCACTATGTTTCTCGCGAGTACCAGCAAACCATGCAGCTACTAACCCGGTTGGCGTTTCTGCGATCGTTGAAGCATGGCATTGAGGGGTCGGACGATTCCAAAACGAGTAAATTAAATTGGCCGATAACAACGCGCCCTGTCCCGGTTTGGCCAACGGCGGCAATTCGGCAGCCGTGACCAACCCTGCGGCACAAAGGAGGGTGCAGATAATTTTCATTTTAAGCGTTTCTTAAGCCAGGCGCCGTACTCGGGCCGCTTGCGCCATTCTTCAAAAAAAGGTTTATATGCCTCCAAGGTGTGCCAGAAAATTCTTGGCGGCTGCGGCCCCACCTTGCCTTCGGGGTAATCCTTGCCCTCCACGCTGGAGGCGATCGAAGCCTTTGCCTTACCTAGGAGGGCGGCCATGCGCTTGCCCACGTTGGTCTGTTTCTGCATGAGATTGTCGGACTCGTCGATGTCCTTGACCAAGTTGTAGAGCGCGAATCGGGGAGGAGTAGATTTCTGGGGACCGTCCCCAAAGAAGATGATTTTCCAGTCGTTGTCGATCACGGCGGCCCGACCCCGACTGCTGAAGATAAGCGGCTTCTTGCGGGGGCCAATCTCCTTGGTCAGGAGGGGAACCAAACTGACGCCGTCCTGTGGTTGGAGTATGGAGGAAGCGGGTAACCCCACGGCCTGTGCAATGGTTGGAAAGATATCCACTGCCCCTGCCGGATGTTTTGTGATGCGCGGTTTTGTAATAACTTTAGGCCACTCGATAATAGCCGGCACGCGCAACCCGCCCTCGTACATGCTCCCCTTGTAATCGCGCAAGCCGCCGGTGGTGTCGGGACTGAACCCCGGCAACCCTCCATTATCACTGGTAAACCATAGTAGAGTATTTTGCTCCACGCCTAGTTCGCGCAAGCCTCGGCGCAAAGTGCCAATACTACGATCCATAGCAACCAGTTCACCGTAATGTTCCTGGGCCTTGGCACTGAGTTTGGTGAAAGGCTTTTTGTCCACCTCTGTAGCCACCCACGGGCTATGCGGAGTTCCATACCAAAGCACAGTAAAGAACGATTGATCTTCCTTCACCTTGGCGGTGATGAATTTCAACGCCTCATCCACTACGATCTCAGAAGAGTCGCCCTTGAAATCCTCAAACTTACCCCCACGGCTCATTAACGGATCGCGCTCGAAAAAATTAGTGACTGACACCCACACATCAAAACCGAATCCCTTAGGCCCATGGGTGTCATTCTTAAGGATTGGCACCCCGGGGCCGCGCAATCCATTAAGATGCCACTTCCCGAAATGCCCCGTTGCATAACCCGCCTGCTTCATTGCCTGCGCCAGCGTCTTCTCCTGCGAGCGCAACGCGTAACCGTGATCGAACACCCCCGCGCGATCATGCGTGCGACCCGTTAGCACCGTCGCCCGCGTCGGTGAACAAACCGGCCCACCCGCATAAAACCGATCGAACCGCAACCCCGCCTTCGCCATCGCATCGAGGTGTGGCGTCTTGAGAACAGGATGATTGTAGTAACCCGTTTGGCCCCAGCCTTGGTCATCGGCCATCACCAGCACCACGTTCGGGAGCGCCCCCACCACCCAAGTCGCCGAGGTGAACAGTAAAAAAATGAATCGCATGCCCGAAGGATAGCGAATTTTTTTGGGTGTGACGAGTCCCACCTCGTCACTTCCTGCCCATGAAATCCACTTGCCTCAATGACACGCCAACGCCACGCTCTCCGGGTGATCATTCGCTCCCTCATCCTTGGCTGCCTCGCACTGACTGCCATGGCCGCGCCGGCCCAATGGCGGCAGAGTTTTGATGCAGGCTACTTCGATGCCCAAGGCCAATGGGTCGGTGGATCGGAGATTATGCATCTCGCCGCACATGGCGGAAAACTCTTCGCCGCCAACGGCTACTGGCTCGACGCGCGATGGGTGATCCCGCCCGAGGGTCAGAAACAATCAGCACAGGTGCTGCGGCTAGACAAGGCCGACGGGCGTTGGCAGGTGGACCTCGATCTCGGCCGGGCCAATGACCTCGGGCTGGAATTCATGAAGGGCAACATTCTCAAGTCCGTTTCCTTCTCCACCACGGGCGAAGGTCGCGTGCTCAATGCGCCGGTGCAACTGTTGGTGATGGCTGCCGGAGCGAATTTCGAGCGGGGCGGCGCAGTGTCGGCCTGGGTGCGCGATGATGCTGCGAGCGAATGGCATCACACCCTCGTACGGCACGGCTCCAATGCGGGTGGCGTACGCTGGGTGCCGCGCGATTTGCAGGTGTACCGCGATCGTGTGACCGGAATCGACCGCATCTTCCTGCTGCTCGGTAATCCCGGCATCATCAGCGGCGTGTACGATTCGCGCGAGCCCTCGCGCATCCGCTGGGATCGGCACGTGGAGTTTCCGTTCCTGGAAAAGGGCAGCTTCTTCACGCGCCCGCTGGGCATTGCCGAGGCCAATAACGCCCTGCACTTTTCCGAGGGGCCGTCCATCTTCCGCCGTATTGACGGCAAACGCCCGCGTTGGGAGGAGATTCTCAACCTCGCCGAGGACACCGATACCGACGTGGGCGGCATCCGCGGACTGACCACCATTCCCAACCCCAACGGCAAGGGCCAGTCGCTGCTCTTCGTGTGGGCACCCGGCGAGCGTTCGCAAAGTCAGGTGAAGCGACTCGATCCCGATGGCAAAGGCGGCTACACGCTGCACAACGAGGCCAACCTCGGCCAGCTCATGAGCCGCCACCTCGGCGTGAAAATCCCTTACACTCTCGGCGGGCATAACATGATGTACCCCGTCCCCCATCCCGCCACCGGTGCGCCCGTGCAAATCATCGGTTTTTACGGCAGCATGGCCGGCAAGCCGGAGCGGATGTGGAAAGGCAGCCGCTTCTACGGCGGTGCCCTTTTCGCCCTACGCACCGCCGCTGGGAAATACACCGTGCACGAGGTCAACGGCCCTTACGCGCCGGGTAAGACGCTGCTCGTTTCGCCGCGCGCCTTTTGCCGGTCGCCGTTTGATCCCAGGGAAATCTTTATCGGCGGCCATGACTCGAGCAACAAGATTTCGGACAACCTTGCGTGGATTTTCCGCGCGCCACTTTCCGTAGCCTTGGGCGTGAAAAAAGGCGAACCCGCGCCCACTTTTCCCGATCATTCCTCGCGCATGCCGCGCGTGGACGCCGGGCCCGTGTACGAACTGCGCATCTACGCCGCGGCCGAAGATCGGCTGGGCCATCTCATCAAGCGTTTCCAGAACCACACGGACCGGCTGTTCAAGAAACACCGCATGGAGTCCATCGCCTACTGGCTACCCACCGACGGCACGGCTAAGGAACGGCGCCGGTTCGTTTACATTCTCAAGCACCCTTCCCGCTATGCCGCCTACCAAAACTGGAATGCCTTCACGCACGATCCCGAATGGAAGCGCGTGCTTGAGCGGCCAGAATTCCAACGCCTGCTCAGCGAACGCCCCACGAGCATTTTCCTGAACACCTCACCCTTGCAGCCCGCCCCTCAGCCCGGCGGCATTTACGAGTTGCGCACTTTCACCACCCAACCAGCCCAGCTCGCCACCATGCGGAAACAAGTCGCGAAAGACGGCGCCAATCTGCTCGTCTCCCACGGCATCACCCCGCTCGCACACTGGCAGCCGTACGACCAGCCGGAGTCCACGACCACCCTCATCCAGCTGTATCATCACAAAAGCCGGACGCAGGCCGATGAAAACTGGCGTGCGGTGGAGGGCAAACTGAAATGGGGTACCAAGCCGAAGGCGATGTTCCTGAAGCCACTGGATTTTTCGCCACTGAAATAGCGGTCGGAGTTCTACGTTGAGAAATGGCGAAATCCAAGGTACTATAACTTTTTCACCTGAATAGACATATTCTATGGTGATACGCGTGATGAGGGTTTTTGAGACGGCAAAATTCAAGCGCGAGGGGCAATGGCTCCTCGTAGGCGTGGTCGTGTGGATGCTTGTGCTGTTGCAACCTTCCCTCGCCGCGGATAAGAGTATTGAAAAGAAGACAAAGATTCATCGGTTGTCGACCACCAAGCGGGCGGTTTATGATGCATTTGTCTATGTGAACCGGATTCCCGAGCAGGCCGAGCAGGAGGAGATGCCACAGGATTTTTCCGGACGCATCCTTGGACGGTTGGCCAATCAGGAGGGGCGGGTTTTGGTAAAGCTGCCGGCCGGGATGGATCGCGCGGCGTATCTTGGCTACAAGACGTTCTTGCGATCGGAAGGGAAAGTGAGCGTCGGCAATTGCGCCGCCTGTCACGCGCCGGGGAACTTCACTGATTTGAAGATGCATCTCGTGACGAAAGGAGGTGAGCCGAAACCGACGCTTTCGCTGCGGAACCTGAAGCAACGCAAGGTGGATGTGCGCAAAGCCATCCTGGCGAAGATTGCCGCCAGCGAGGCGAATCGGTCGGGCAAGGCGAAGGGCATTGATGCCGAGTATGGCCGCATGCACCTCAGTAAAAAAGATGTGCCGAAGCTGGTGGCGTTTCTCAATTTACTCAACGACGTGCCGGACAAGGAATTTCGAAACCTCATTTTGAAAGTAACAATCCTGGATACTTCCGCAGATATTAAATAGCCAAATCCTTTAACAACAAAAACTAAGATGAAAATCAAACTGAACCTGAAAACCGCCGCGTTCATGTTGGCCTTGGCGGGCTCGGCAATTTTTGCCGAGGCGAAAAAAATCAGCGGTAAAGTCACCTCTCAAAACGGCAAGGGCATGAGCGGAGTGTTTGTCTCTGCTCATGATGAAGAGAACCGTAAGAGCACCGGGGTGTTCACCACCAAAGATGGTTCCTTCACCATCGATGGCCTCCGTGACAAAAACCACAAGGTTCGCGCGCGATTGATGGGGCAGAACGATGTATGGCTGGAGGATATCGTCGCCGGGGCTGATTCGGTGATCATCAAGATGACTCCTGCATCCGGCTGGAAACTGGAAAAACAGCGCCCGGCAGATAGTGCCTTTGGCATGCTGAAATTTGATAACTCGAAGGATAAGTTAAATTTCAAGATGTTCTGCACCTACTGCCACCAGGTCGGCACCGTACCTTTTCGCACCCCGGAACAACCAGTAGATTGGGAAACCATGATCCGGCGAATGGATGGCTTTGGAGGCCTCTATCGACATTCGCAAAAAACCATTATTAAACGACTTATTGATACTTATAAGGATGATGCTGTGGATAGTTGGCCCAAATTTGTCCCTCCACCCGCACCAACTGGCGCCGCGACCAAGGCGAAGATCACCTGGTGGGAGATGGGCAAGCGCTACGAGTCGCAATACCACGACATCGATCTCAGTCCGGATGGTCGATTGGTTTATGCGGTTAATATCACCAAAAATTACATAGTGACTGTGGACACCAAGACTGACAAACAGGTTTACAAGAAATTCCCGCGCGGCTCTTACGGAGCGCATTCCATTGAGCCGGACAACGACGGCCACATGTGGGTCACCATGTGCGCCTCCGGGCAGATGGCTAAGTACGATATCCATAATAAGGAGATCGAGGTATACAGCAGTGCTGAGGCGCCGGCCAAACGCGGTGGTTATCCGCACACATTGCGTGTCAACCCACAGGATCCTGAGGGGCTCATCTGGTACACTGATGCTGGGCGCAACTCAGTGTTTTCGCTCCACCCGAAGACGAAACTCGTAAAGGAGTATCACCTCTTAAGCGCCAACCAGGCCGTGGCTGCTGGCAAAGGCGAGAGCCGAGGCATCACGCCCTACGGCATCGACTTCTCACCGGTCGATGGGATGATCTGGTACAGCAAGCTCAATGGAAATCGAATCGGGCGCATTGATCCTAATGCTCCTGATGGTCACATCAAGGAATGGAACCCGCCCTTCCGCGGCCCACGCCGACTTCATGTAGCTCCTGACGGCATCATCTGGGTGCCGGGTTTTGCATCAGGCGTTTTTGGCAAATTCCATCCAAAGACTGAGAAATGGACTGTTTACGATCTTCCCAACAAAGATAACCAAATCCCCTACGCGCTGAACGTAGCTCCCAATGGCATGGTATGGATTTGTGGTACGGGCAACGACACCATTCACCGATTCAATCCAAAGACTGAAGTCCTCGTGACATACCCCCTACCCAACCGCGTTAGCTACACGCGCGAAATCGAGTTCGACTCTGACGGTAATGTTTGGGCCCCAACGAGTGGACCCTCGCGTCATATGGAAACCGGTTATGGGGCGATCATTAAGATTGAGCCCAATGACCTTAGTGACGTCGGCGGCATCAAGCTCAAGGGCTACATGCCCGATCGAAGCAAACTCACCTATGAACAACCAAGACCCGTCAACTACAATGGATCCAACGCCAAGTTACTTGCCAAGATTGCCCGAACCCGACTCCCACAAGCCTACCTCAACGGCAAACACCAGCCCTATGTCGATGCACGCATGAAGAATCTGACCAACCAACAAAAAACCCGTATCAATGCTCTCTGGCAGGAGCAGCGCAAGGCTGACCCGGACATGCCCAATGCCGGTCAATCTTTTGTTCGGATCATGGAATACATAGCCAAGAACGGGAAATAACCATGCGTCTCCTTGCTCTCTTACTCGTTTCGATTGCGAATGTTATGGCTGCAGACGTATCTGGCGTCATCAAGCTCGACGGCCCGCAGCCCAAGCGACCGCCGTTACCGCTCACGCCTGAAAGCCGCAAGCTGTACGAAGGACGCCCTTATCCGCACGACGAAGTGGAATTAGTCAGCGCCAAGGGCGAAATCCAGAACGTCTTTGTCTATATCCACAAAGGCCTACCCACCGAAAAGACCTACA
>JAPKDK010000142.1 GCA_028872645.1 Verrucomicrobiota bacterium | reverse complement strand
CCGAAAGAAGTGCTGGCTCTTTGGCGACAGTTGCCAAAGCTGGCCAAGGATACGCCGAACAAGGCTTACCGCGATCTGCATACATGGCTGCCTCATCGCGGCTTGCGCGGGCTGTACGCCAAGGCACAGTTCGCGCTGAACTTGACGCAGCTGGAAAAACTTTCCGGACAGAAAATCTTCCATGCCGGCCCGCATCTAGGCGGTAAGCTGGACTTAAAAGCAAAAGGCGATTTCGGCCATTACAATCCTGCGTTTCTCAAATGGGCACTGCAAAATGGAATCCCGGGCCAACACGACGCCAAGCTACGCAAAGAATTGCAGCCGGTGTACGACAAGCACCTGCGGCGTACAGCCCGCAATTTTTTCCGCACGCATCAAATGCTCCAAGCCATGCCAAAACGCGCGGCGAAAGCGCGGGACGGTTACGTGGAAAAAATCGCCGCCGAGGAGAACGGAAGCGATTGGTTGCAGGAATTTTTCCGACCTGAAGCCGAGCGAATGGACAAGGCGGGGCACGATTGGTTTGAAATAAACGTGTCCCTCGGCTTCTGGGTACGCCGCGAATTGGATGCCTCCTCTAAGGATGCTCACGCACTGCTCTTCGCTCTACTGCAAACGCACGATGCAGCGTGGCTCAAACAGCAGAAGTAAATCCCCTCTAAAACGCTGTTTCTCTTCCCAAAAAAATAGCGCCCTCAATTTGATTATTGAGTGAACCAGTGCTATATTATTTTGGTTAGTGTGGACAGGACCTAGCTGACCAAGTTGACGAGACACAGACACCAGGCCGGCGGGCGCGGTTGCGTCCTTTCATTCGCGCTCGTCGGTGGCGGTGGAATCGAACATTAGGAGCCCGGCCCTTTGGGGTCCCCTCCGGGCGAGAAGCTCAAATTTCTCGCGCAGCTCCCAGGCTTGTCCCGCGTTCGGTTCCGCCGCTTTTCTTCGCATTTTTTCTTTGGGGTTTTTCTGCGCAATCTGCGGTTAACCCTTTTCCGAAACCCAAAGGGCATCGGCGGCGGCGGATTGTTCGGTGCGGCGGGCACGCAGTTGAATGTAAGGAGCAATGAAGTGGCCGCGATATTCGAAGCTGCCAGGCGCGGCGGAGGCATCGCCGAACTTCGGCTCGGTGACCGCTTCAATCACAAACCCCGCCTCGCACAGGCCGCCGAGCAAATCGCCCCAACGATGCAGAAATTCCATAGTGCCCTGTTCGCGATGCGGGCCGGTGCGCGTGGCGGGCGAGAGCGGGCCATCGAGAAAATACGGCTCTTCAATCACAAACCCATTCGGCCCCGGCGCGAGGCCGATTTGTAAATTGGTCGGCTGTTTATGGCGGCTGATGTAAACTGCGCCGGGGCGCATCACCCGCGCCAGCTCGCGATAGGCGATGCGGATGTCCGGCACGTAACAGGTGCTCACCGGCTGCATCACTGCATCGAACTCGGCGGCGGGCAACATCGACAAATCGTCGATGGAAGTCGCCACCGTTTCCACTTGAAGCCCGCGCGCCTCCGCCAACTCAGTATCAAGCCTTAGCATTTCGGGGCTGATATCTACCACCGTCACGCGCGCGCCCGCGCTCGCCAGCATCGGCCCGTGGCGCCCGCCGCCCGCGCCGAGGCACAGGATGCGTTGATCGGTCACCTCACCGCCGAGCCAGCCGAGTGGATCGAGAATCTCCAGTGGCCGCGAAAGTTCGTCATCCGTTGAAGGCCGCGTGAAGCGTTGGCCCTCTTTCACCCGCGCATCCCACGCGGCACGGTTGTGATCGTGAATGGGGTTCATGCCCGCGACGGTTGGCGCACGACGGCGTCCGGTGTGAGAATTGCAGTCAATGGCATAGCAAATGGTTAACCTGATTTGCGGACCGGTCAATTTTTCTTCGGCGCGGGCTTTTTGCTTTTTTTCTTTTCGGCCTCTTTTGTCTTTTTTTCTTCGGCTTCTTTGCGGGCTTTTTCTTCGGCTTTTTGTTTGTCGCGGAGAGGATTATTGCCGGAGGGTTTTTTGGATTTAGAAATGCCAAAGGAGTGCTCACGCATTCGGCGTGGGAAGTAGTTGTTTTCGATGTCCACATCGGCGGTTTCGCGATGGGGATCGACTTCGATGCTGGCGATTTTCTTTTCGGCCACGATCATTTTTGAAATGGATTCGGGATTGCGACGCCAGATTTGCGCGGGCAAGCGGATTTCCTCGGTGCTTTTGTCTTCGTAAGTGACCTTGAGCACGACGGGCATCACGAGGCCGCCGAGGTTTTTTAGATCCACGACGTAGAATTGGCCTTTGCTTTTGAGCATCGCCTTTTCTTTTTCGCTGAGGCCTTTGATGAGTTTTTCGTAACTGGCACGGTCTTTTTCGGTGACGTCCAATTCGTCGAATTCGTTATAGAAATCTTTGAGTTCCGGAAAGGCGTCCACGCGTTTGGGAAGCGGTTTGTTGAGTTTTTGGAAAAGGCGATCGGGCTCGGCATTGCGTTTGTCTTTTTTGGCGGTCTTGTCTTTGTACGGATCGCGCGTGTCCATTTTGTAGTGGTGGACGTTTTCGATGGAAATATCGGTGTGCTCGATGCCGTAAAACCAGCCGCGCCAAAACCAGTCGAGATCCTGTCCGCTGGCGTCTTCCATCGTGCGGAAAAAATCCGTGGGCGTGGGGCTCTTGAACATCCAGCGGCGGGCGTATTGTTTGAAGGCGTAATCGAACTGCTCACGCCCGAGCACGCTTTCGCGCAGGATGTTGAGCGCGAGAGTGGGTTTGGTGTAGGCGTTGTAGCCGGTACTTTGCAGCGAATCAGCGCCGGTCATGATCGGCATTTTGGTAGGGGACTTGAGATAATTGAGCAGTCCGCCCATTCGCTCGGGCATAATGCGTGATGGATAGTCGGCTTCCCATTCCTGTTCGGTGAGAAATTGCAGAAATGAGTTGAGTCCCTCATCCATCCACATCCACTGGCGCTCGTCGGAGTTGACGATCATCGGAAACCAGTTGTGGCCCACCTCGTGGATGATGACCGAGATGAGGCCGTACTTCGTGCGTTTGGAATATGTGCCGTCTTTTTCCGGGCGCGGGCGTTGCCAGCAAATCATCGGGTACTCCATGCCGCCGACCGGCGCGTTCACGGAGATGGCCACGGGGTACGGATAATCGAACGTGTAGCGCGAATACAACTCCAGCGTGTGCGCTACGGCGTGCGTGCTATATCGGCTCCAAAGCGGCTCGCCTTCCTTCGGCCAATAACTCATCGCCATAATGGTTTTGCCGTTGAGCTTCACGCCCATCGCGTCCCACAAAAATTTCCGCGAACTGGCAAAGGCAAAATCGCGCACGTTGTCGGCCTTAAAAATCCACGTCTTTTTGCCCTTCGCCTTTTCCTTTTCGTTCGCCTTTGCCTCGGCGAGGTTGACTATGAAAACCGGCTTCTTCGCAGTGCGCGCCTTGACGAGACGCGCTCGCTGGGTTTTGGTTAAGATTTTATCAGCATTTTGCAGGACACCCGTGGACGCCACCACGTGGTCGGCCGGCGCAGTGATGCGCACGAGGTAATTACCAAACTCCAGCGCAAACTCGCCCGTGCCGAGGTACTGTTTGTTTTGCCAGCCGGTGACATCCGTATACGCGCACATCCGCGGGAACCACTGCGCGATGGCGTAAAGGTGATTTTTGTCCTCCTTAAAATATTCGTACCCCGTGCGACCGCTAATCTTGGCGGTGTCGTTGATGTTATAATTCCACTCCACTGAAAATGTGATCGACTTGCCCGGCTTCAACGGCGTGGGCGGAATCACGCGCATCATCGTCTGCACCACCACGTGCTTGAGCGGTTTGCCGGCGGCATCCTTGACGGCGGTGATTTTATGCCCACCATCAAATTTCCGCTGCAACAACATCGCATCGAGTTTCTTAAAAGACAGCCCGGAAAACCCCGGCGCCGTGCGTGACTGCGCGGCGATCATTTTGGGATCCAAAAGATTTTGATCCAGCTGCAGCCACAAATAATCCAGCGTGTCCTGCGAGCGATTGTGATACGTAATCGTCTCGCGCCCCGTGATACGATGCTTCGCCTCATCAAGTTCCACATCGATGACATAATCCGCCCGTTGCTGCCAATAGCCCGGCCCCGGCGCGCCCGAAGCACGCCGCGCCGCATCCGGCGTGGGCCACAGATCATCGAGCTGTTTGAACGGATCCTTGGGGGCGGCCGACAAAGAGAGTGTGGCCAAGAGACTCGCCGCGCAAAAGCGACGCCAAAAAAGACTGAGTGAATTCAGCATAGGGATGGGTTTACTTTACCCAATCCCCGCTAAAAAAGCAATGCCAGAAGCGCGATGTGTTTGGCAGATTACCGGCTGCGGAGCTTCATGAGCAAATGCAGGATTTCGATGTAGAGCCAGATGAGCGTAACCATCAGACCGAATGCGCCGAGCCATTCCATGTACTTGGGCGCGCCATTGTCCGCGCCGTTTTCGATGAAATCGAAATCCAGCACGAGGTTGAGCGCAGCGATGACGACCACGAATGCGCTGAAGCCGATGCCAAAGAGGCCCGACCCGTGGATGAAAGGAATTTGCACGCCAAACATACCGAGGATAAATGTAGCCATGTAGACCATGAAAATTCCGCCGGTGGCGGCGCACACGCCGAGCTTGAAATTTTCCGTGGCCCGAATGAGCCCGCTGCGGTACGCGCCGAGCAGGGCGAAGAGCGTGCCGAAGGTGAGGCCTACCGCCTGCAACACGATACCGGGGAATTTCGATTCAGCAAATGCGGAAAGTGCACCGATGAACAGGCCTTCCAACGCAGCATAAATAGGCGCAGTGATTGGAGCCCACGTGGGTTTGAACATGGTGATCAGCGCGAAGATCAATCCGCCAATCGCACCACCAATCATATAGCCGAACAAACCCGGTGCCGCGACCATCTGGCCCTCGGCGTTTACGGTCATCACCATTTTCCACGTGATGGACGCAAAGGCAACGAGCAGGATTAGCAGAAACGCGGTCTTGTGCACGGTGCCCATCAGGGTCATTCGATCCTCGCCGGTGAGGTCGACGTGGCGGGTGAATGTTTTGTCGTTGAGAACAGGATTGCCGGATCGCATCATAATGTTTCCTCCAAAATTTTTGCCGGTTGGGCCGGGCAAAGCGGGACGTTATCACGGAATGGCTTTTTCGTCCATCCCGCCTTTGTAGTGCAGATTTTCCCTCGCCATCGCGCATTGGCTCCGCCAACATCCGCCGCCATGGCCGATTCGCCTTATCTGACCGCGCCGGTGAAAAGCACGGGCATGCCCAAGGGCATCCCGTACATCATCGGCAACGAGACTGCGGAGCGTTATTCCTTTTATGGCATGAAAGCCATCTTGGTCATTTTCATGACCAAATATCTAATGGACAGCAACGGCGAGGTCGCGCCGATGGCGGCGGGGGATGCGAAGGTTTGGTATCATCTCTTTAACAGCGCGGTTTATTTCACGCCGTTGTTGGGGGCGATTATCGCCGATGCGTTTCTCGGCAAATACAAAACCATCATCAGCCTTTCCTTGGTGTACTGCGCGGGGCATTTAGCACTGGCGCTGGATGACTCGCGGCTGGGATTATCGATCGGGCTCACGTTGATCGCCATTGGCGCGGGTGGCATCAAGCCGTGTGTGTCGGCGCACGTGGGCGATCAATTTGGCAAAACCAACGGGCATTTGCTTTCGAAAATTTTCGCGTGGTTTTATTTCGCCATCAACTTCGGAGCGTTCCTTTCGCAAATCATGACGCCGGTTTTGCTGGATCGCTACGGGCCGCACGTGGCCTTCGGCGTGCCGGGCGGGTTGATGTTGCTGGCCACATTTGTGTTTTGGATGGGGCGCGAAAAATTCGTTCACATTCCCGCGGGCGGGATGGGGTTCATCAAGGAAACCTTCAGCAAAACCGGTCTGAAAATCATCGGGCGGCTGTGTGTGATTTACATTTTCGTGGCGATGTTTTGGGCGTTGTTCGATCAATCCAGCTCGGCGTGGGTTTTGCAGGCGGACAAGATGGACCGCAACCTCTTCGGCCTCGAATGGTTGCCCTCGCAGATTGGCGCGATCAATCCGGTGATGATCATGACCTTCATCCCGATTTTCACTTGGCTGATTTATCCCGCGCTCAATCGCGTGTTCCCGCTGACGCCGTTGCGGAAAATTGCGATTGGTTTTTTTGTGGCCGTGCCTTCCTTTTTGATTCCCGCTTGGATCGAAACCCAAATCGCGGGCGGCGAACTGCCGAATATCATTTGGCAAATCGCGGCGTACGTGGTGCTCACGGCGGCGGAAGTTTTTATTTCCATCACCGCGCTGGAATTTTCGTACACGCAAGCGCCACAAAAAATGAAATCGCTCATCCTCGGTTTCTTTTTAATGTCCGTCTCCATCGGCAATCTCTTCACCGCAGGCGTAAATCATTTCATCCAAAATCCCACGCCGTCGTTTACGCCGGATGTCGAGGGCACGTACGTGCTGGCCTTCAAGGCCGATGACGGAGAATCCAGCTCGGTGACGAACGTGACGCTTCACATATCCCAACCGGTTGAAGAAACAGAAACCCCCGCGCCCGGCGCCAAGTCGGATGAAAAGAAGCCACCCACCGCCAATGCTGGCCGATTTCAGGCAGTGCCGCCCAAGCGACTCGTGCGCCTGTACGGAAAGGCCCGCAAAGGTGATTTCAATGGCGCGTTTACTTATGAGTGGAAATTTACCGCCGTGCCCGAGGGCAGCGCGATCGACGATGCCGCGCTGGAAAAAGCCGACACGCGCAACCCGCATTTCACGCCGGACGTGGAGGGTGCCTACGAACTGCAGTTTGTGTTGAAGGTGGGTGATGCCGCCGAAGCCGTGGGCACCGGCTTGGTGACCATTCAAGTGACGACCGAAAATCTCCCGCCAGTTGTCCAAGCGGATGCGGCCAAAGAAGCGCCCCCGAACCTGCCCGTGATGCTCAGTGGCGCGGACACTTTTGATCCCAATGGCGACGCGCTCACTTATGAATGGAGCTTCGTTTCCGTGCCCAAAGGCAGCGCGCTCACGGCAGAATCCATCACCGGCCGCACGTTCCCCGGCCCCACCAGCAAACTCAAGGGTGCCAATTATTACCTGTTTTTTGCGGGTTTAATGCTGCTAGCGGCGTTGGGGTTCATCCCCGTGGCGATGGCGTATAAGCCCAAGGAATACCTACAGGACGAGGTGGAAAGTGGTGACACTGAGAGCTCCGCGAACGACTAAATTTCTCGGAAAGACCTGTTGACACGGCCCCCTATTTCTGGTCTATTCCCCGTCCCTTTTCGCAGTTTTTGCACAATTTTTAAGCTTATGTATGCAGTATTTGAAACCGGCGGCAAACAGTACCGCGCCTC
>JAPKDK010000141.1 GCA_028872645.1 Verrucomicrobiota bacterium | reverse complement strand
CGATGGCGAGAAATTCGCCGAGCGAATCCCAGCGCAAATGGTTTTCGGCGTTGAACTGCTGCACGTGCTTGGGCGCGGAACCGCCCGCGCCGGTTTCGAAGAGTCCACCACCGGCGAGCAGGGGCACGATGGAAAGCATCTTGGCGCTGGTGCCCAGTTCGAGGATGGGAAAAAGGTCGGTGAGATAATCGCGCAGCACGTTGCCGGTGACGGACACGGAATCGAGGCCGTCCTTGCAGCGTTGGCAAGTGAGGCGCGTGGCGGCGATGGGTGCGAGGATTTCAATGTCGAGATCGGCACCGTTATTGTCGAGCTGAGCGGGGAGATATTCGTTCACCTTCGCGATGAGGTTGCGGTCGTGCGCGCGGTTTTCGTCGAGCCAGAAAACCGTCTTGCTGCCGGTGGCACGGGCGCGCGTCACGGCGAGTTTCACCCAATCGCGAATCGCGACATCCTTGGTTTGGCACATTCGCCAAATATCGCCGGCCTCCACTTCGTGACTGAGCAGCGCATTGCCGTCGGCATCGATCACCCTCACGGTGCCGGCTCGCGGGATTTCAAATGTCTTGTCGTGCGAGCCGTATTCCTCCGCCTTCTTGGCCATCAGCCCGACGTTGGAAACATTGCCCATCGTGGGCACGTCGAACGCGCCGTTGACTTTGCAAAACTCAATCGTCTCGCGGTACACACCGGCATAACTGCGATCGGGAATGACGGCCTTGGTGTCGGCGGGCTCGCCATCCGGCCCCCACATTTGGCCGGAAGTGCGAATCATCGCGGGCATTGAGGCATCAATAATCACATCGCTCGGCACGTGCAGGTTGGTGATGCCGCGATCCGAATTGACCATCGCCAGCGCGGGCCGCTCGGCGTACAGCGCATCGATGTCCGCTTTGATGGCGGTCTGTTGCTCGGCGGGAAGTCCCGCAAGGTTGGCGTACAAATCACCCATGCCGTTGTTGGGTTTCACGCCAACGGATTCCAACGCCTCGGCGTATTTCTCAAAAATCTCCGCGTAAAAAACACTCACGCAATGGCCGAAAATAATGGGGTCGGAAACCTTCATCATCGTCGCCTTCAAGTGCAGCGAAAACAGCACGCCCCGCGCGCGGGCATCGGCAATCTCGCGCGCCATAAACTTACGCAACGCCGCCGCGCTCATCACCGCCACATCAATCACTTCGCCCTCCAACAAGCCGAGGCCGTCCGTGAGCACCGTCGTCTCGCCGTTGCCTTCCAGCTCAATGCGCACCTCGCCGGCCGCGGCCATCACGTACGATTGTTCGCTGCCATAAAAATCCCCGCCGTCCATGTGCGCCACGTGCGTTTTGGAATCGGCCGACCACGCGCCCATCGGGTGCGGATGCTTTTGCGCATACGCCTTCACCGGCGCCGCCACGCGCCGATCCGAATTGCCCTCGCGCAAAACCGGATTCACCGCCGAGCCCAGCACCTTCGCATAACGCGCGCGAATGCTTTGCTCATCGTCCGACTGCGGCTCCGCCGGAAAATCCGGCACGCCAAATCCATTCCCCTGCAACTCTTCAATCGCCGCCACCAGTTGCGGAATCGACGCGCTGATATTCGGCAGCTTAATAATATTCGCCCCCGGTTCAGTCGCCAATTCCCCCAACTCCGCCAACGCATCCGGCACGCGCTGCGCCTCCGTGAGCCCCTCCGGAAAACTCGCAAGGATGCGCCCCGCGAGCGAAATATCCTTCAACTCAAATTCAATCCCCGAGCTGCGTGTAAACGCCCGCAGAATCGGTAACAACGAACAAGTCGCCAACGCCGGCGCTTCGTCGGTCTTCGTGTAAATAATTTTAGATGATGTCGACATATGATAAAAGCGCGCACAAGTACCAGTTTTCCGCCCCTTCTGCAATCCTGTTCGCGTGCTTACAATGCTAACTCCCCGGCAATATCTATTCATCGACAAATCCTCGGCCAAGTCGCCGCGTTGGTGGAAGACCTGTTCACGTTGCTTGAGAGGGCGCAACGGATTTGAACCAATGACGCGCGCCGAACAAAAACTGATTTTCAAAACCCGCGCCCGCGAATGGGCCGCCAAGTTGGAGGTGGAAATCGCCCGCCTCGTCGTGCGCCCAATGCGAGTCAAATGGGCATCGTGCTTGACCCACGGTCATCTGAACTTCAACGCCGAGCTATGGGGCTTCGACTTGAGCATGCAAGACTACGTCATCGTCCACGAGCTGCTACACCTCCAAGTGCCCAACCACGGCAAACTCTGGAAAATTCTAATGCGCGCCCACCTCGGCGACTACGAAAAGGCGGAGATGAAATTGAAAAAGCTTGCTGCAGAATCGGTTGCTTAAGTCGATGGCAGGGTTGCCAAACGCGGGCCTTGCTCCATCAAAACCACGCAAAAGCCGCAAATGTAAAATGTTCGCCGACTGATTTCTAGGCAGAGTTTTTCCTTGCCGACAGTATTTGACGGTTGCACAATTACGCTCACAGTTAATGAGCGCAAAAGCCCCAAGATCCGCGCAGCAAATCAAGCTCCGCATCATCGTCCGCGAGATTGAGGAAGGCATCGCGGGCGCGTTGCAGACCAAGGAGGAGTTGTCGCTCGCTGATTTGATCAACCGCTACCTCACCCACCTTGGGTTTGAGAGCGCCTTCACCAGCAGTATCATCGTGCAGTTGCTCATCAATGGCAAGGTGCGTGTGGACTTCAGCAAGGTGGCCGAGCGGCTGGAACTGCTTTGCGCTGACGACTGCATGACGGCTACTCAAGCCATGACGTTATTCGAGGAACACGTGGCCAGCATGCGCACGGGAAATGAGGCGGCTGACAAAAGCAGGACCGTTCGCATCATCTTGCAAAAGCCGCGCGACTAACCCCCTCCAGCCTTGCGTGGTGCATCCCGTCCGTTAAGCTCTGCGGCCATGAAACTCACCGACCTCAAGTGGCCAGACGTCGAGGACCTCAGCCGGGACACGCCCGTCATTATCCCCATTGCCGCGCACGAGCAGCACGGGCACCACATGCCGCTGTACACCGACAGTCTGCTGCTCGGTGAAATTGTGCGGCGCGCGGAGGAACGGCTGGTCGATGACGCACTGTTTGCGCCGCTCATGTGGCTGGGCAACTCCCATCATCACATGGATTTCCCCGGCACGCTCTCGGCCGAGCCGCGCGTGTATCTCGATTTGCTCAACGGGCTCATGGAAAATTTCCTTCACCACGGCTTCAAGCGACTCGTGCTTTTAAACGGGCACGGCGGCAACATAGTGCCGGGCGCGCAGACGGTTTTCGAGGTGCGCCAACGGAATCGCGACCGCAAGGATTTGCTGCTGCTTTCCGCCACGTACTGGGATCAGTCGAAAATCACCGAGGCACGCGATGACTTCGCGCAGGACGCCATGGGTCACGCGGGCGAGCTGGAAACCTCGATGATGATGGTCATCCGCCCCGACCTCGTAGGCGATCACGCCAGCGCGGTGGAAGTCACCAAGGGCGAAGCCTTCGCCACCGCCAACCGCGGCTGGACCACGAAGGATCGCAGCGGCTCCGGCCACATCGGTGTGCCCGCCGCCGCCAACGCTGAGAAAGGCGAAACGCTCTTCAGCATTTTTACCGACGGCGCCGTGAAACTCATCAGCGAAATGCGCGACTGGGACGGCCAAAGCTGGAATGGTTGAACCCGCGCCACGCTCGACCAAGTGGAAGTGGTGGGTCTGCGGCCTGCTGCTGCTGGCGTCCATGTTCCTCTACATGGACCGGCAGACGCTCGGCAATGTCTCCGCGCGGCTACTGTGGGAATTCGACCTCACCAACGAGCAATACGGCAACCTCAGCTTCGCGTTCGGCATCGCCTTCGCCACGGGCCTTTTAATCTTCGGCTTCGTCGCCGACCGCGTGGGCGTCTACTGGCTTTACCCGCTCGCGCTCACCGGCTGGTCGGCGGCCGGCTTCGCCACCGGCTTCGCAGAAAATTATTCTGACTTCATGACCTGCCGCATCGCACTCGGCTTCTTCGAGGCCGGCCACTGGCCGTGCGCGATGAAAACCGTGCAACTGCTCCTCCCCCGCGCCGACCGCGGCATGGGCAACAGCGTCCTCCAAAGCGGCGCGTCCGTCGGCGCGGTGCTCACGCCCATCATCATCGTGATCATGCTCGCCTCATTTTCCAGCGGCGCGTGGCGGCTGATGGACACCGGCCTCGCCGCCGGCGATGACGACCAGAAAATCGTCACGGCCGTTTCAAGCGAGATACAGGAACAGTCCTATTTTAAAACCGCCGCCAACAGCAACAAGGTCGTTCAAGTCGTCACCAAAATCCGAAGCCGCAAACAGGCCAACCCGAACCTTAACGCCACCGACGCCGCGCTCATCATCGACAAAAATAAAAACCAACGGGAGCAATACATCCCCGGCGCGTGGCGGCCGCCCTTTTTTGTCATCGGCGCCGTTGGCCTAAGTTGGGTTGTCCTCTGGCTGGCCACCATGCGCCGGCGCGACCTCGATGCCGCCTACGCCTCCGAAGCCGAGCCCACGGGCGTGTCCTTCTGGCAGGTCGTCAAAGACCGCCGCTTCATCATCCTGCTGGCCATCGGCGCGTGCATCAACACCCCGTGGCAACTCATCCGCGAATGGCTCGTGCTGCTGCTCACCCACCGCGGCTACACCGAACAGTATGCACAACTATTTAATTCTGCCTATTACATTGCCACGGACATCGGCTGCCTCATTGCCGGCGCGGCCACGCTGTGGCTGGCCAAGCGCGGCTGCACCGTGCACCAATCACGCGTGCGCGTCTTTGGCGTCTGCGCGGTGCTCATCTCCCTGACCACCGTGGCGGCCTACCTGCCCAAAGGGTGGCTGCTGCTGGGCGTGCTACTCATCATCGCCGGCGCCTCGCTCGGCGTGTTCCCCATTGCCTACGCCATGAAACAGGATTTGGCCCGCGAGCACATGGGCAAAATCACCGGCCTCATCGGCGCCGTCGCGTGGCTCACGAGCAGCCCGATGCAAAAAGTCTTTGGCTGGCTGCGCGACACCACCGGCAGCTTCAAGATCGGCCTCGCCGCGGTCGGCTGGTTGCCACTGATCGCGCTGGGGTTGATTGTCCTCTTTTGGCCGAAGGATAAAACCGTTGAATAAGGTTCTCGAGCGGGCGGTGAACCTGAAAAGTTTCCTGAAAGGCAAGGAGCGCATCGTCGTGCAAAAGCCGCGCGGCTAACTCTTTCCAGCCTTGCGTGGTGCATCCCGTCCGTTAAGCTTTGCGGTCATGAAACTCACCGACCTCAAGTGGCCCGACGTCGAGGCCCTCAGCTGGGACACGCCCGTCTCGCAATTCACAGCGAATGTGTTGAAACGTTTCACCACATGAAACGCGTTGATGCCCAGCCGCTCGGCTACGAGTTCAGCCGCCACAACGAGCCGCGCGCGCGCATTACGCCCGGCGAGTCGCTGCTCGTCGAATCCGAGGACGCCCTCTCCGGCCAAATCCGCAAGCCCGGCGACCAGCGCGACAAGTCGAAAATGCCCTTCAGCAACCCCGTCGTCGGCCCTATCTTTGTGGAAGGCGCCGAGCCCGGCGACGCTTTGGCCGTGCGCATAGACGAAATCAAACCGCGCGATGGCCAATGCGCTACTTACACCGGCCACCCTCGCGCTCTCGCCGAGTGGCTCGGCGATGACGTCCCGCCCGGCGCGCACGTTTGCCCCATCCGTAATGACGAAGTGCACTGGAGCGATGACATTGCCATTCCGTACACGCCTATGCTCGGCTGCATCGGCACCGCGCCGGCGTGGGGCGTGCCGTCTACCGGCCCCGCCGGCCCGCACGGCGGCAACATGGACATCATCGAGACCGCGCCCGGCGCGACGGTCGTGCTGCCCGTTTATGTTCCCGGCGGATTTTTATACCTCGGCGACGCCCACGCCGCGATGGGCCACGGCGAACTTTCCGCCACCGGCCTCGAGATGGCCGCCGAGACCACCATCACCGTCCACTTGCGCAAATCCCAAAACCTCCCCGGCCCGCGCATTGAGGCGTCCGATGAAATCATGACCATCGCCACCGGCGCCCCCATGGAACACGCCGTGGCCGAGGGTTACGCCCGCCTCATCCAATGGCTCGAGGCCGACCACGGCTGGAACCGCTGGAAGGCTTACGACCTGTTAACCCACGTCGGCCGCATCTCGGTCGGCTACTACGGCATCGGCACCGTTGCGACAAAAATTGAGCGAAAATATATCCAGTCCCGCTGAGCCCGAAGTGCCGCCCACGATTTTCGTACTTTGGCCAAACAGCGAAAAAAACTCGTTGCCCGCGTGCGTCCGGCGGAGACAATTTTGAGTGACTAGGCAATGCACGAGCATTGACCTTAGCCGCGGGTCGCGCGAAGACTTCCGCGTGAAACGTATTTTTCTTTTCTTGGCGGCGCTTTGTGCGCTGGATGGTTCGGCTGGGCAACGGCCTAATGTGGTTTTGATTATGGCCGATGATTTGGGGTTTGCGGATATTGGGTGTTATGGCTCGGAGATTCGCACGCCGAATTTGGATGCTCTGGCGGGGAAGGGGTTGCGGTTTTCGCAGTTTTATAATACGGCCAAATGCCATTCGTCACGGGTGAGTTTGCTGACGGGGTTGTACTGCGATCAAGCAGGCGGTGCGGGTCTCAGCCGCGGCGCGACGATTGCCGAGGTGCTGGGCAAGGCGGGTTATTCAACCTCAATGGTGGGCAAATGGCACTTGAACCAGCAACCGACCGACTTTGGGTTCCAGCGCTATTGGGGGCATCTCTCCGGAGCTTGTAATTTTTTCACGGGGGACAACACGTTTCGATACAATGGCGAAAAATATAATGTGCCGAAGCAATTAAATGGACGGCCGTTTTATACCACGCACGCGATGGGCGATTTTGCGCTGAAGTTTTTGGATGAAGCGACGGCGGAAGATGATCCATTTCTTTTGTACGTCGCCTTCAACGCGCCGCATTATCCGCTGCACGCGCCGGAGGCGGATGTGAAAAAATGCGCCGGTCGCTACGATGGCGGCTGGGATCAATTGCGCGCCACGCGTTATGCGAAGCAACTCAAGAGCGGCCTCATCCCGAAAAAGTTTGCGCTCAGCAAACGCCCCGCGCACATCCCCGCGTGGGACAGCCTCAGCGAAAAAGATCGCGCGTGGGAGTCGAGCCGGATGGAAGTGTTTGCCGCGATGGTGGAAGTGATGGATCAAAACATCGGCCGCATTATCGCCAAGCTCAAGGCTAAGGGCGTGTGGGAGAACACGCTGTTCCTTTTCTGCGCGGACAATGGTGCGTGCCCCTTCGAGCGTACGCGTGGCCGTGACCTCAAGCCGTGGGACCCAAAATCCTACTGGACCTACGACGCCAGTTGGGCTCACGCCGGCAACACGCCTTTCCGCCTCTACAAACAAAACCAGCACGAAGGTGGCA
>JAPKDK010000140.1 GCA_028872645.1 Verrucomicrobiota bacterium | reverse complement strand
ATTCCAACGGGCTTTAGCGCGGAAGATGCAAACAGGACATGGCAACGGGGAGGTAATGATGATATTTTAACGATAAGAGGATCTGGGTTAAATTTAGCACTTTCTATTGAATTTGTAGATGGGAGTGGAAACCTGATCCAATCAACTGATAATAACGGGCTTCCACCTAGAGCTGTAAGTTTGAGAAACGCTGTTGAGGTAAGTGTGCTGGCGGCAGGGGTCACGTTACATAAATGGGATGATCCGACAATTGTAGGTGATAAGGATGGGTACGAAATACAAATCCGACCTGTGAATTTTGGAATAAACGGTAATGCTTTATGGGACAGCCAAACAGGAACAAATCTGGATGCAAGAAGGCGGGTGGTAATAAGGACACCTTTTGGAACAGCAATTGCGTCGCCGAACAGCTATATCTTTATTCAGAACTAATGCGTGAAGGATTTTTGTCATTTGCCGGTATTGGCGCAAGAGGTGCTTGAAGGTTTGCGCCCGAAAGAAAACGGGCGTTATGCGGACGGGACGATTGGTGGCGGAGGCCATGCAGAATTAATTTTAAAAGCCGGCGCAGGGAGCTGGCTTGGGGGAAGCGATCGGGATGGCGTGGCTGTGGAGGCAGCGTCATCCCGGCTCGCACCCTTCGGGGATCGAGTAGAAGTGAGACGGGGTGCATTTGAAACATTGGCGGATTGGATTAAGCTGGGAACTCTTGATGGAGTTTTATTGGATTTAGGAGTGAGTTCACCACAGTTGGATGAATCTGGCCGAGGGTTTAGTTTGCAGAAAGAAGGGCCGTTAGATATGCGGATGGATAACAGGCAAAACGAAACTGCAGCAGATTGGGTAAACACTCGATCGGCCGCGGATTTGGCGAATATTTTTTGGGAACTGGGTGGTGAACGTAATTCTCGAAGAATCGCAAGCGCCATAATCCGAAAGCGAGAACTGGCACCACTAGAAACAACAATTGAATTGGCAGATGTGATCGAAAAAGTGTGCCCACGAAAGGGCCGGAAAACTCATCCAGCCACACGGTCATTTCAAGCTCTGAGAATGGCTGTAAATAATGAGGCCGGAGAATTACAGAAGGGCCTGCCTCGGGTTGTAAGTTTACTAAAACCCGGAGGGCGATTGGCCGTTATTACTTTTCATTCTGGAGAAGATCGTACCGTTAAACAATTTGGACGCGAAGAGACGCGTGATTATGATGTGCAGGGAGAGGAAGACGTGCCGGATTTGCGAGTGCAGAGGCCGGCGCGAATGCGATGGGTAAATCGTAAGGCTATTCGCGCGACGGAGGAGGAAGAAACAAAGAACCCGCGAGCACGAAGTGCTCAGTTACGAGTGCTTGAAAAACTAGGGGAATGGAAAGGTGAATTATGAACGCAATTCAACGAATCCTGATAATCAGTGCTGCATCAGTTTTGACACCTGTAGGGACACAGGCTGCGATTGGGCCAATCGGTGATGTTTTTACTTTGGGTGGTAATTTAGTCGGTCATCAAAGAAATCCAGAATTAGCGTTCAATGCTAATGGCGGGTTCGCAGTGTGGGAGCATGTTTCAATAAACAGTAACGGGAGCAGGATTCTTTTACAGCCGTTGAATGTTTTAATGGAGCAAAATGGGGGTCCGGTTCGTGTGAGTGAATCCACAATTAGAGAGGATGAAGCGCGTCCAGATGTGGCAGTGCTACCCAACGGAAATGCTGTAGTGGTATGGGAAGCGGGCCCTCGAAAATCCCGAAATGTTTTTGTAAGATTTCTGAATAAAAATGGGAGTCCGATTGGAGCAACTCAAGTAGTCAACTCTTTCACGCGGGGAAATCAGGATAGGCCTGCCGTGGCTGTGAATCACAAAAGCGAAGTTTGCGTAACTTGGGAAAGTCAGTATCAAGATGGCGCAGGTGATGGGGTGTATGCCCGTCGTTTCAATGCACAGGGAATTAAAACCGGTCCGGAGATCCAAATAAACCAAAGCATAAAATGGAGCCAATTCAATCCGGCTATCACATCCTTGATAGACGGCAGGTTTGTGATCGTATGGGTTGGCGAAGTAGAACATGGGAAACAACATGCGATGGCCGGGACGGGTCAATATGGTCGCGCAGGAACTGGTGAAGAAATGCATCAGGTAAGTGTATCGTTCATGAGAAGCCGAATCATGGGAAGAGCGATGGACGAGCGGGGGAACTTGCTCGGCAATGAATTCAGAATGGATGGCGGCCAGGCGCTGTGCACCAACCCGGTGGTGGTCTCAATACCGGATGGCGGATTCGCGGCTGCATGGGAAGAGCTTAATGAAAGCGGACTGGGATTAGGCCAAGATATTTACACTAGAAATTTCACAAATCAAGGCCAACCGTTGGGCGCGCGAAGTTTGCATAATCGATATGGGGGAGGCGATCAGGTTAACCCGGCCCTAGCTGCGACTGCTGATGGCGTGTTGGTCGCGTGGGATTGCGGTTCATATACAAAATCAGGAATTGAAATTCACGGACGAATGTTAAAAGGAGGCGCCGAGTTTCGTGTCAATTCCCGTGTGTTAAATAAGCAGAACATGGTTGCGACTGCAGGAAATGGGAACGGAATGTTGATGGTGGCGTGGGTGGATGTGATTAGCGCGACGAGTGTGTTGTTAAAAGCGCGGCGATATTCAACCAAGAATCATAGTGTTGATTTGGCGTCAGGTTCCGATGTTGACGGGGGCGGACAAGGGCCAAGCAAAGTTGTGCTTGCTGCAAGAAAAAAGGTCAAAAGCCCCGGTGGTGTGATCATGGAAGAAAAAAAAGAACAAGCTGAAGGCAATGTTATTGTAAAACATGAAAGTGAAATTTCAGAGGTGGTGAGAACAACACAGGCGTCAGCCAAGGCAGCGAAAAATGCGGTAAGTCAAGCGTCGCGACAAAGTATGATCAATACAGGTCGCGTAGTATCTCCTCCTTCGGCCGGTGTAATTGCGCGCCCTGTAAATGCCCAAGTAATGAATGGAAGCAGTAACCAACAAACCACAAATATCCAACCATCCGGTGGGCAGCCGAGTTTTGGGATAAATACGAGTGCTGCCGGAGGTTCAGCAAGAATAAGTGTGGCGAGTCGCCCATTGATCATCCAACGTTCAACTACGCGGAATGCGACCAGGCCTGCAACATCTGCAGTGTCAGGATACTCAAGCACAGGGCAGGTTCGCGGTGGAGGAGCGCCGGTGGCGGGAGGACGACCGGCTGCATCGGTAGCGTCCACCCAGGCTGCTAGAAATGCACTACTGTCAACGGCCCGAAGTTATGCGGGAGCAAGGCGCGTCGGATCACTCCGATCTGCGCCATCAATCCGAAGTGCGCCAACAATTTCAAGATCAGCTACATCGTCGACCGTGAGAAATCGAGGAGTTTATAACACTCAAACGCGGATGTCGTCCGTTCCTGGAAACCGCGGAAACTTTTCACCGGGAACAGTCTCACAACGGAACACGACGCAAAGTCAAATATTCGGGTTCCGAAGTTCAGCATCACCCGGAAGCGCAGTGCGGGGAACTATTAGCGGGCCGTATCGAAACACAACAACGACAGCGCAAAATCGGTTTGAGAATATCCGAAGTTCAGCGAACACCGGCACAGATAAGGCTCAGCAGATGCGCAACACGCCGGTTCCGTCACAGGTTACAGTACAAAACGGACGAACGAGCCTCAGGTTTAATAGCCGACCCGGCAGCCGCTATGTGGTTCAAATGTCAAACGACCGCAGTAATTGGTCAGCAGTGGGCAAATCGCAAGTGGGTACGGGTCGATCAATGTCGGTGCCGTTTCAATCTAATGGGCAGCGCTTTATCCGAGTGGTACCGCGTGATTAAATAGTTGGGGATAACAATGAATCGAAAACGGAAAACATTGTCGGTACGTTTTGGGCCTGCGCTTAAGGCGGTTTTAATTTGTCTCGTAACCTGCAGTCTTGGACTAGGGTATGTTTGGCAAAAGAAACAAATCAATGATCTCGGAGCGCAGATCAAGGAGAACGAAAACAAGTTGGAGGATTTGCGGCGTGAAAATAAACGCCGTGGTGATACGCTGGCGTATTTGATGAGTCCGCAGGAATTGGACGCGCGCTTACGCCAACTCGGGCTGGACCTCGAAGTGCCACGTCCGGAACAAATCGTGGTGCTGGTGGAGGCAACGGTCGAGGCCACTCAGCCACAACTGTTGCGTACAGCCAGCCGTTAGGCCGTTTACTCCAGGCGGAAGTGCGAATGGAGGTAAAAGACACTATTAAAATTCGTAAGGGAGCGCGCCGTTGGCTTTTCTTTTTTGCCGGTGTGATGCTCCTTTCCTTCGGTGCGCTCGGCTATCGCCTGATCGATCTGCAGGTGCTGCGGCATGATGAGCTGCAATCATCTGCGCGCGATAATACTATCCGCATAATCATTCGCGAGCCGCGTCGGGGTGATATTCGTGACATTCGCGGCAACCTGCTCGCAACTAGTTTATTTGTTAAAACCATCTGCGCAGATCCAGCACTCATTGGCCAATGGCATCCTCACGTTGCGCATGCCTTGGCGCCCATTCTGGATTTGGATGAACAAGCATTGAGCCAACGACTCAAACCACAAATGATGCTTAATGAGCAAGGCATTCTTCGCACTAATCGTTACGTCGTCCTCAAACGCAAAGTGCCCCGTGAACTGTGGGAGCAGGCAGCCGGTGCATTGCGCGATATGGAATTGGGAATGGACGAATCCAAGTTCAATCGGAAACAGCGTCATGGGTTCCGGAGTTTGCGGCGCCAATCGGTTTTTGCTGATCGCAAAGAGGATCAGTTGAGAGTGTACCCCGGCAAACATCACGCCGCGCACGTGCTCGGTTTTGTTGGCGGCGTTGACCACCGCGGCAAGGAAGGCATCGAGCGCGTGCTCGATAGCAAGCTCGTCGGATCTCGAGGCTGGCGTGTCACAGAAACTGATTCCCGCAAGCGGGAAGTCGTGGCGCTTCGCCAGCAGGATGTTGCCCCGCGCAACGGGCTGCACGTGGTGCTCACAATTGATTCCGGCGTGCAACATATCGTCGAGGCCGAGCTCGCCAAAGCGATGGCCAAGCATCAGCCGCTCAGCATCACCGCCATCGTCGTTCGGCCAAAGACCGGTGCCATCGTGGCCATGGCTAATTTTCCAGATTTTGATCCGAACGCCCCCGGTATTGCCAAGCCTGAAACCCGCCGCAACCGCGCGGTTACCGACACCGCCGAGCCCGGTTCGACCTTCAAAATCGTCCCCATAGCCGCCGCGCTTAACGAACGGATGGTTAGCCTTGCCACCACGTTTCGTTGTGAAAACGGATCGTTCAGATACGCCGGGCGCGTGTTGCGCGACCATCACGCTTACGGCAGCCTCACGGTCAAAGACATCATCACCAAGTCCTCTAACATCGGCGCGGCCAAGGTGGGTCTTCGCCTCGGCGCGCCGCGTTTGCACGCTTATATGCAGCGGTTTGGGTTCGGCGCCCGCTCGCGAATTAGTTTGCCTGGCGAGGTGCGCGGTACGGTGCATCCATTGAAAAAATGGAACAAACTTTCCATCACCCGCGTGCCGATGGGCCACGAAGTGACCGCTACGCCTTTGCAAATGGCGATGATGATGAGCGCCATCGCCAATGGCGGAAAGTTGATGCGGCCGATGATGATGGATCATCTCGAGGATGACCGTGGGCGGGTGGTTGTGCAGTATCATCCCGAGCCTGTGCGGCAGGTGGTTTCGCCCGAAGCCGCGCGCGCCACTACCGAGGCTCTCAAGACCGTGCCCAAATCAGGGGGCACCGCCAAACGCGCTGCGCTGCAATACTACACCGTGGCCGGAAAAACCGGCACCGCGCAAAAGGCTGGGCGTGGCGGTTATTTGCCCGGCAAATACTACGCTTCATTCGTGGGATTTTTCCCGGCCGATGCACCGGCGTTGTGCATCCTCGTTTCAATCGACGAACCGAAGGGCGACTACTACGGCGGACTCACCGCTGCGCCGGTCTTCAAAGCCATTGCCGAACGCACCGCCGGATATCTCGGATTGAAGCCGGACCTCGTGCAACAAGGTTCGATAGTTTCCGGCAACGACCCCCAACCCCGCTGAGCCATGACCGGCATTGAGTTGCTTCATGATTTGCCGCACGAAATCGTGCGCGGCCAACTCACTTCGACCATCACCGGCCTTGCGTACGATTCCCGGCGAGTTACTCCGGGCACAGCGTTCATTGCGTTGCCGGGTACACGCGTGAACGGCAATGACTTTGCGGCGACTGCAATTGATCTGGGGGCATCACTTATCATCACCGGCCAATCGAGTGGATTTCCGGGCGAAACCGCCGTGGTACGGGTGGAAAATCCGCGAACGGCAATGGCGCAATTGGCCGCGCGTTTTCACGGTGAACCGGCCGCTCAACTTCACCTCATTGGCATCACCGGCACCAATGGCAAAACCACCGTCGCCTTTCTTGTGCGCGAACTCCTTCGTGGCGCGCGTCGGCGGTGCGCTCTCATCGGCACGGTGGAGTACGATCTCGGCGATCGCATCATTCCCGCCGCCCGCACCACGCCGGAGTCACTCGAGCTGCACGCATACTTCGCGGGCATGGTTCGCGCCGGGTGCGAACTATGCGTGATGGAAGTCAGCTCGCATGCCCTTGTGCAGCACCGCGTGGCGGGTCTTGAGTTTCAAACCACCGCATTTACTAACCTCACTCAGGATCATCTCGATTACCACGGCGATATGGACCAATACTTTGCCGCCAAGCGAATGCTCTTTGCTCAACAACCCGACGATGGTCAACGCCTCGTCAATGCCGACTGCCCCTTCGGCCAACGCCTCGTCCGTGAATTTGCGGCCACCACTTTCGGCGAAGCCGATTCCGATTTGCAAATCACCCAACTCAAATTGGGCCAGCAACAAACCGAATTCACTTTCGACGGCGTTGACTTTACGATGCCGCTAATCGGTCGCCACAATGTTTCCAATGCCGCCGCCGCCTTGGGCATCGTTCGCGCCACGGGAATGGAGTTGGCCGAAAGCGTCCCGCTGCTCGCAAACCTGCCGCCGGTGCCCGGTCGGCTTGAGCCTTTGAACGAAGGCCAGCCCTTCGCGGTTTATGTGGACTACGCCCACACCGATGATGCCCTCCGGCAAGTGCTCAATACACTGCGCGAAATTACGCCGGGTAGTTTGCGCGTGCTCTTTGGCTGTGGCGGAAACCGCGACACTGGGAAGCGCCGCAAAATGGGCATAGCCGCCGCCGATTTGGCGGATGACATCCTCATCACCACTGACAACCCGCGCCGTGAAAACCCACATCTCATCGCGGAACAAGTCGCCGAAGGCTGCCCGGGCAAGGGCCGCATCGAGCTGGACCGCGCGCGAGCGATTGACGAGATTCTCCGTGAAGCCAAAGCGGGCGACACCGTGCTCATCGCCGGAAAAGGCCATGAAACTTATCAGGAAATCGAAGACATCGTG
>JAPKDK010000139.1 GCA_028872645.1 Verrucomicrobiota bacterium | reverse complement strand
TTTGGTACGGCGTGCACGGCTGCGAATCGCTCTTCACCGTGATGGGCACCGGCTGTGAAAGCGTCGTGCGACGCAAAACTGCCGATGGCAAAATCGAGGTGGAAGGCCAATGGAAAGGCGGCCGCATCGGCATCTTCCGCGAAGGCAAAGGCTACGGCGGCAAAGCCAAAGGCACCAAAGGCGAAAGCGAAGCGGGCGAGTACGACGGCTACGCGCCGCTCGTGGTGGAGGCGGTGAAAATGTTCCAAACCGGCAAAGTGCCGGTGAGCGCTCAAGAGACCATCGAGATGTTCGCCTTCATGGCCGCCGCCGATGAAAGCAAACGCCGTGACGGCAAGCCGGTGACGATCAAGGAAATGATCGGACAAGCGCGACAGTAATAAATCAGCCCAACTTCAAAAAATTCCGCAGCAACGTCCGGCCATCCTCGGTCAGAATGCTTTCGGGATGAAACTGCACACCCCAAATGGGATGTTCCTTGTGGCGCAATCCCATCACTTCGCCGGCCGCTGTCTCGGCAGTGATTTCGAGGCACTCGGGCACGGTGTCGCGCTTGACGACGAGTGAGTGGTAGCGCGTGGCGACGAAAGGATTGGGCATACCCTCGAACAGGTTTTTTTCGTCGTGCGAAATGGGCGAGGTTTTGCCGTGCATGATTTGGTCGTTCACCACCACCTCCGCCCCGAACGAATGCCCGATGCACTGGTGCCCGAGGCACACGCCCAAGAGCGGCGTGCGCGGGCCGAAGGTTTTTATGATGTCGTTGGAGAGCCCCGCCTCGCGCGGCGTGCACGGCCCAGGCGAAATCAGAATGCGCTCCGGCTTCAACGCCTCGATTTGTTCCAGCGTGATTTCATCATTCCGATGCACCTCCATCTCCACCTGTTCTTCACCCAAATATTGTACGAGGTTGTACGTAAACGAATCGTAGTTGTCGATGACGAGCAGCATTAGTTTAGTTTTTTGCCTTCCGCTTCGTCTTGGGCATTTTGAACAACTCCAACTGTGGCGCGGCGAAGAGGTCGTAGTTTTTTAGGATGCGGATGATTTGGAGGAGGTCGCTTTTTTGGTAGTTTCGGTTGACCTCGATGTGGTCGATGAGGTCGGAGAGCATGGTGCGGAAGGCGATGACGGCGTCGATGCCCTTAGCGCGGAGGACGTCAATGCTCTGCTGGCGGGCCTCGCCGCCGGTGGGGAGGGCGGGGACGACGAGGATTTTGGTGAGTGGGCCGGGGCCGCCGAAGGCGTGGGTGGCGCGGGCGAATGTTTCTGGGCCGGCGAAGCGGAACATTTCCGGCGCGTGGGCGAGCACGGCTTGGGTGAATACTTCGGTGTGCCACGCTTTCACAACCACCACGGCGCGGGTGAGGTGCTTGAGATCAGCGGCGGATTCGAGCACGAAGGGGACTTCGCTTTCATCGGTGGAGCCGCCGGGATTATGCACGTAAAAATCAACTTCATCATCCTCGCGCTTGGGCGCGATGTGCTTGCGCTGTTGCCGCACAAAGAATCCGTGCAGCTCAAAGAATTCGCGGACGATGGTTTCGCTAACGGCCACTTTGGGAGTTGAGTGTTGAGGATTGAGGGTTGAGGGCCTTGCGAATTTGGGTGGATTCAACTTTTTGGCCGGTGATGACTTGGCCGATTTTTTTGGCTAGGACGAAATTGATTTGGCCGTGGCTTACTTTTTTGTCGAGCTTGATGGCGGTAAAGAGGCGGCGGGTTTGGGCGGGGGTTAGTTTTACTTGGGTGGGGAGGCCAATTTTTTGAAAAAGAGCGGTGATGCGGGCGGTGTCTTTTTCGAGGAGGCCGGTCTGGGCTTGGGAAATTTTGGCGGCGGCGACTTGGCCGATACTGATGGCTTCGCCGTGGAGGTATTTGCCGTATTTGGAAATGGCCTCGAGGCCGTGCCCGAGAGTGTGGCCGAAGTTGAGAATGGCACGCAAGCCGGTTTCTTTTTCGTCTTGGCCGACGACTTCGGCCTTGATTTGGCAGCAGCGCGCGATGACGGCCGCGAGGGTGACGAGATCTTGTTGCAGCAGCTTGGGCAAATCGCGCTCGAGGCGGGCGAAGAGTCTGGCGTCGTAAATGATACCGTATTTGATGACCTCCGCGAGGCCGGCGCGGAATTCGCGCGTGGGCAAAGTGCGCAGCGTGTCGAGGTCGCACAGGACGAGTTTGGGTTGGTGAAACGCTCCAACGAGATTTTTTCCGGCGGGGAGGTTCACGCCGACTTTGCCGCCGACGGAACTATCCACTTGCGCGAGGAGCGTGGTGGGCACTTGGACGAAATCAATGCCACGCAAGTACGTAGCGGCCACAAAACCGGCCATGTCGCCGACCACACCGCCGCCGAGGGCAACGATGAACGAGCCGCGCTCGATGCGGTGTTTGGCCAGTTGATCGTAACACGCCTGTACATTTTTGAGCGTCTTGGCCTGTTCGCCGGCGGGTTGGGCAATGAAGACGGGCGCAAAGCCGGCGGCCTTGAGCGAGGCGAGGGCGGGTTTGCGATAGCGGCGGGCGACAGTGGCATCAGAGATGACCGCACAGCGTTGACCGAGCCTGAGGCGGGCGCAGTGTTTACCAAGGTCCGCGAGCAGCCCCGCCCCGATGTGAATCGGGTACGATCGATTTGCCAGCGGTACCTTGACCGTGCGCACGGCGGGTTAGGCGATCGCCTGTTCGGCAGCGTAAAGAGTGATGCCCTCCACACGCAGACGACGGGTTTCACCGCCGAGTTCAAATTCGATTTCCTCGCCGGCGGTGCTGCCAAGTATGGCCTGACCCATCGGGGTGAGGTAGCTGATGAGGTTTTTATCGGGATCGCCATCCCATGCGCCGAGCAGCGCAAACTCCTCGCGGACGCCGCTGCCGAGATGAGTGACGGTGACGCGCGTGCCCACGTTCGCGGCGGCAGGGTCGGCCTCCGAATAGTTCATCCCGCGCGCGCGATCGAGGTCACGCTCCCATTGGGCCTGCAGCGCGGTCAGCACTTTTTGTTGTTCCTTCGCGGCTTTGAATTCGTGGTTCTCGCGGAGGTCGCCGTAATCGCGGGCGATTTCGATCTCCTTGGAGTTGGCTGGGATGCGCCGTTGCTTCAAGTCCTCCAACTCCGCCGCGCGCCGTTCGAGGCTGGCCCACGATACCATCAACGTGCCTTCGCCTTCGGCTTTTTTCTCTGGCTTTTCCTTCTCGCTGCCGGTGATGAATTCCTGAATCTCCGGACGCGTCTTCACGATTTTGCCCAGCACGGATCGTTTATCCATTCCTTCAAAACACGTGGAGAGCTGGATGGCACGAGTGATGTCCTGCACCACTTCAATATCCGCTGATTCGGTGAGCGTCTCGATGAGGTCGGTGTCGGCCAAAATATAATCGCGCAGTTTGCACGCGCGCTTTTCGTCGCTGGTCTCGCGTTCGATGGCCGAGAGCATCGCGCCGAAAGCTTCGGTCGTCAGCAAATCCAAATACGCCTCGGGGCGTTCCTTGGCCAACCACAGCAACAGATCGGCGGCGGCGGCGTGATGGTTGATGAGATGGGTCAACTCTTCCTTAAATACTTCGGAATGGTCGTGCGCGGCGAGAAGGCTCGCGCACTCGCCCACCAACCGCGCGGGCACCCGATTAGCCATCACCAGCAGCGAGGTCGCCCATTCCTCATTATGTGTTTGGAAGGAATCAAGCACACGTCGTTGCCGCGCTGCCGGCACGGCGGTCACCACTTCTTTCAGCGAAGGATCCGTCTCCCACACCATGGCCTCGGTGGGTGCTCCCTCGTCAATTTCCGCGCCCAGCGCTTTTGCTAAATCATCCCGCGCCATCACCGCCTCCAACGCCAGCGGTGCCTGCGTTTTGGCGTGGCTGGCAATTTCTTCATTCAACTTGGCGAGTGTGCCTTCCGCCATCGCGGCGACGTCATCGAGATCGCCGGCATTCTTGACAATCTCCGCCGTCACCGCCAGTCGCGCTTTCAACCCGCGGGCACTGGAAAAATCCTGCTGCAGGCGTTCCTGCAACGGAATCTCCTGCGATTGATATTCGATGGCCTCCGTCTTTTTGGTGGGCAGCTTGAAGTGGCCGTCCTTTTTCATTTCGCGCCGCGCGGTCTCCCACCATTTTTTGTAATCATCTTTATCAATCACTTCGGGCACGAGTGATTCCTGCACTTTATCAGCGGTGGCAAAAATTCCGTAACTGGCGATGATGACCTTGATCACCTCGTGATGTTGCAGCGCGGCCATTTGTTTGAGGCCAATCATATCCGTGGCTTTGCGCGCCTCGATGTGTTCCTTGGAAATGGGCGTGAGAATTTTGGGCGCGAAGGCGAGGTCAATGCTGTGGCCGGGGCGGCTGTTGAAATCAACCGCCATTTTGCCAAGCACGACGTCCACGGTTTTGATGCGGCCGAAGCCCCAGCTCTTGTGCGTACAAAAACCTTCGGTGGCCATTTGCACGAGGGTTTCCACATCGCCGGGGAGAATTTTGCCAGAGGCTGCCAGTTTTTCGAATTCTTCTTTCATAGGTTTGGACAACGCGCCGCCCCACGATGTAGCGAAAGGGCTCGCGTGACAGAGTGCGTCTGCAGATAATAGCGGCGTGCCAAGACAAAATCCAAGAGAAATCGCAACACGCCTCCTGCACGAGTGGGAGCGGGGCTCGGACACCGCCGACACCCTGCTGGCCGATGCCCTGCCGCACTTGCCCCCGCGCGACCGCGGCCTGTGCCAGGAACTGGTGCTGGGCGTCCTCCGCCATCGCGCCGCTTTGGATTGGCTCATCGAACAAAAAACCAACGGCCGCCGCCAGCAGGCGCTCGCGCAAATCCTCCTGCAGCTCGGTTTGTACCAAATTTTCTGGCTCGATCGCATCCCCGGCCACGCCGCGGTGAACGAAACCGTCAACCTCGCCCGCAAGCACGACCTCGGACCGCAAGCGGGATTTCTCAACGCCGTGCTCCGAAATTGCCTCCGCGAAATGGACGACTGGCGCACGCGCCTCGCCAATCTCCGCCGCGAACGCCCCGCCATCGGCCACTCCCATCCACTATGGCTCGTGCAACGCTGGCAGGATCGCTGGCCCGATTATGACAAACTGCTTGAGTGGAACAACACCCCCGCGACCGTGTACGCCCGCCGCAATCCGCTGCGCGCCACCGCCCCCGAACTGGAGGCCCAATGGAAAAACGAAGGCGCAGCCTTCGATCCCGTGAAGCGCGATTGGCTCGGTTCCCACGAAATGTATCACTTGCAAACCGAAGGCTCGCCCGCCGCGCTGGAGAGCTTTTCCGAAGGAAAATTTTATGTGCAGGACCCGAGCACACTCGTTTCGGTTTACGAACTCAACCCGCAACCGGGCGAAAACATTCTCGACCTCTGCGCCGCGCCCGGCGGTAAATCCACCGCCATCGCCGAGCGAATGAACAACGAAGGCAGCGTGCTCGCCATCGACCTTGATGAAGCGCGCCTCGGGCGCTTGCGCGAGAACATCGCGCGCCTTGGTCACACCTGCATCGAGCCCAAGCCTTTACACGGCATTGATCTCAAAAACGCCGGCCCCTTCGATCGCATTCTCGTCGATGCCCCCTGCTCCAACACCGGCGTGATGCGCCGCCGCGTGGACGTCCGCTGGCGGCTGCACGCACGCGAGCTGTCCGTGCTTGCCCGCACGCAACTGGATTTACTCCAACGCGCCGCGCGGCTGTTGCCCGTGGACGGCACGCTCGTGTACAGCACCTGCAGTTTGGAGCACGAGGAAAACGAAGCTGTGGTGGAAAAGTTTCTGCGAAAGCGCCGTGATTTCGAGCAGGAAATAGCCCGCACAATCACGCCGATGAACGATGGGGTGGACGGCGCATTTATTGCGTGTCTGCGCCGCGTGAAGTTGGACACTACTTCGCCGGAACCAGCAGCTTGCTGATCGGCGCGTGGTCATCGGTGAGCACCGGCGACTTCGCCGCGCTTGGCGGCGCACTGGCCCGAATACGCGCCAATCGTGGCCCAAAATAAGCCGGCAACTTCGACTGCCCCCGGCGCAGTAAATCCACCCGTGCGCGCAGCGTGGCGCTCGTTAGGCCACCGGTCTTCGCCTTCACCCCCAACAACACAATATTTTTCGAATCCGAGGCGGGGAAATGATACACGTGCGGAAACACCGTTTTCATCGTGCGATACATCGACCCCACAATATCCGCTCGCCATTCCTGATACGTGCCGATCACGTTGTACGCCAGCACCCCGTTGGCCGTCAGATCCTCAGCCGCAAGTTGGAAAAATTCTTTCGTCGCCAAGTGATACGGAATGAACGAGCCGTACGTGTTCGACGAATACGCATCCATCATGATGGCCTCATATTTCCGGTTTTTGTTGCGGCGCAAATATCCGCGTCCATCGCTGATATGAATTGTGTGCGTTTTTGTCTCCTTCACGCCGAACCATTCCTTGGCCACCTTGGCCACCGCGGGATCCAGTTCCACGGTGTCCACGTGCACAGATGGATAGTAATCTTGAAACGCGCGCTGCGTGCTGCCGCCGCCGAGACCCATCACTAACACGCGTTTGGCTTTTGGATTCCAGAGAAGCGGCATTTGAAAATAATCGGTGTACTCAAAATGCCCGAGCAAGGGATTGGCAATCAGCAACCGCGTTTCCATCGAGCCATTGAAGCGCAGCATCCGATAGCCGCCTTTGTCTTCCACCACGATTTGGTTGTGCGCCGATTGACTGCGATGCCGCACCGCGCCTTCTGCCGATGCCGCACAAAGCAGCACCCCCGCAAGCATCATTCGTCCTGTAAATCTTCCGGCCATTGCCAATCGATGAGACAAGATAACCCGGCCAGCCCCAAAGTCAATGCCCCGGTCATCTGAAAAATTTGCGTGGTGGTAAAGAGATCAATCAGCACATACGCCGAAATAAACACGCCCGCGATGCTGCCCACCGTGCTGGCCGCGTACACCAGCCCGCTGACCGTCCCCACGTGTTCCACTTGCCGCGCGGCCAGCCGAACCATAAAAGGCGAAATCATCGCGAGAACAAAACACGGGAACAAAAAAACCACCGCGCTGCCAATGGCCGGATCAAGCTTGCGCCACACCGCTGGGATTTCCGAAGGCGCGGCGTCCTCGATGGGCGGCGCGGGTAAATGATAGGCGGCGTTGTTCGTGTTGCTCTCCAAAAATTCAGTGGGGATTTCGGCCAGTAAATTGGTTTCTGTGATGAACGATTCCGTGCGGACTGCTTCGGATGCCATGGGTTCAGCGGATGGGGTGGACGCGCTGGATTTCACGTGCCGATCCACAATACCGTCCAATACGCCCGGTGCCATTTGCGGAATCAGCAATATAAAAATCCCCGCCAGCGCCAGCAGCAGTGACAGAAAGCGTCCCTTTTTGAAACGGTCCGCCAAGTGCCCGCCCACGCCGTAGCCCAACGCCAGCGCCAGCATTACCATTCCGATTTGGCTGGTCCACACGTAAAACGCCCCGCCAAACCACGGTTGCAAATAACGCGCGCCGAC
>JAPKDK010000138.1 GCA_028872645.1 Verrucomicrobiota bacterium | reverse complement strand
GCGGCCCAGCAACAGGTCGCTTTCGTGGCGGTATTCGTGAACGAACTGATACCCCCAACCGCCCGACCAACGCGGCATCATGTTCATGATCGGCTCATCCGCCGCGAGTCGCATAGCACTAAAGCCCGCCCACACAGCGATTATGGAAAGAGGCGAAATGAGCCTGCGGATCATCCGATTACTTTTTCTCCGGCGCAGGCTTGAAGGGATGCGGCAATAGTTTTTCTTTGTCCAAACTATACCACTCCACCGCATCGTAGCCCGCATCATCAATGGCCTTCTCGATAAGAAGCGGATCTTGTTTTTTCCCTTGCTTGATTGCCACGGTCAGCAATTGCATTTTTACATCCATATCCACTCCACGCTTAAAACGTTTGGTATCAATGAAATCCAGTTTCTTCAGCTTCACACGGATGCCGATCGCGCAGGAAGGTCACGTCATTCCTTTGACGTAAAGCAGCGTAACTTGTTTTTCCGTGTTCAATGTTTTGACAGCTGCCACCGCCCGAGCTTCCGGTTTCGCATCCGGCGCGCCATCCTGCGCACGCGCAGGCGAAGCCATCAGCGCCGCCACCATCAATCCCATTCCAAAAAGTTTTTTAATTTTCATTCCCTTGATTCCCAATCTATTTTCAGTGGCAAAGTCTTACCCCTCAACCGGGGAAATGTCATTCTTTTTTTTGTTTGGAGTTCTTGTTCCTCTGCGGTCGCTTGAATTCAGCCACAAAAGGTGGCTTATCAAAGGTACTGCCATCACCTTTCACACGCGGGTCATTGGTCCGTTTGAGTTCAGCCATGAGCTGCGCGTTGAGCTTCTTCTTAATAGCCGCGTATTTGGCCTCGCTGGCCACGTTCTTCAACTGATCCGGGTCATCCTTTAAAATGAACAATTCCTCACGCGGGCGTTTGCCAAAGGCGTAGTCGTAGTGCCATCTCCATTCAGCCTCATTGCGATGTTCGATCAGCCACGCCTTGGTCGGGCTGGCATCCAGATCGCCATAGGTTACAAAGGTATTGTTGGCCAGCGTGTTGTAATCCGGTGCCTTGTCATCAGTAAGATTGTACGGGTTGCCCATCGGCCAGCGGTCCGGCTTGAAGTTGATGATGTAAAGATAATCGGGGGTACGCAGTGCGCGTTGCGGATAAGGCAGGAGCCCTTCACGCGCTTGGGCCACATGGCGTTCGCGGCCGGTGATCACCCAGTTGCGTTTGGCATCAACTATGCCGTTGGCTTTGGATTGCAAAACCGGAACCAGACTGCGGCCAGTCATCACCTTGGGCGGCTTGACCCCGCCCAATTCGAGAAAGGTCGGCGCGAGATCCATGAGGTTCACGTAATCCTCAACCACACGCCCCCCCGGTTTGCCTGGCCACCAAACCGCAAGAGGCACGCCCACACCGAAATCGTACAGATTGCACTTGCCGCCCGGGAATCCCGGAGCACCGTGGTCGCCGCTGACGACGACGACTGTGTTGTCCAGCTCACCGATGGCTTTGAGTTTTTCCAAAATCAAACCGAGCGCCGCGTCGAACGCCTGCACTTCGCCCAGATAATCCGCAAAATCCTCGCGCACGATGGGCACGTCCGGCAGCATCCCCGGCAGCTTGCCCTTCAATGAATCCGGGTCGATGTCCCACAGTTTTTTGCCCGAGCCTTTCGTCCAATTGCGATGCACCAGCGTGGGACCAAACCAGTAGCAGAACGGTTTTCCCTCCGGCCGCGCCTTCAGGAACGCGCCAAAGTTACCCATCACCTCGTCATACAAAACCTGCTTAGCTTCCGCCATACTCTTACCGCCGCCGACCATGCGCGTGACGTTTTGTGAAAACTGGTTGAACCGCCGCCCACTGCCCTCGAAACGAAACTTGCCACCGCCATACGGCGCATCATTCGGCGTACCGGGGCTCCACACCTTGTACGTCTCGCCTATGTGATAGCCCGCGTCCGCCAGCAACAGCGGGTAGCTCGGAATCTTCGCATCCCAAAACGCCCCCTGCAAAATCGCCGCGCGCCCCGTGCGATAAAAATATTGCCCGCTCAAAAGCGAACTGCGGCAAGGCGTGCACGAGGGCGCCGTCACAAACGCGTTCTTAAACAAAACCCCCTCCCGCGCCACGCGATCAAAATGCGGCGTCTTAATGACATCATTGGGCGACGGCCGCCCATCCACCTTCGCATACGCGCTCGCGTACCGCCCCCAATCATCCGCAAACGCAAAAAGGATATTCAGCTGCGATTGTTTGGGGACTGCGTGAAGATTCAGCGCCAAGAGGAGCAATGAGAAAAAAAGAATCCGTTTCATACGTGCTTCGCACTTTCGTGTGAAATTGCACAAAGACAAGCAATATCCCTAAAGTCTTGAGACTAGCTGCCGAATGTGCTATTAGAAAGGCAGTGAAATTATTCCGGACAATTGTGGCATTGACGGTGCTGGCGGCTTGGCTGCCGGCCACCTCGCATTGTCTGTTGGCCGGTGCGGGCGCGATGACCAATGCGGGCTGCGAGCAGGAGCACCAACACGGCGATGCCCCCACGCACAGTCACGATGACTGCGGTGTGTGCATCTTGGAATCAGGCAATTTCAAACTGGCCGACGTAGATTTTTTTCACTTCGCCTTTCACCCCACGTTGAGCTGGCAACTGCAACTGCCGGTCGCACCGGATTTCGCTAACGACATTGCCCGACCCCAATCCGACCGCGCCCCACCAGATCTCACCCACTGGCATTTCCAAACCCGCGCCGCCCTTCCTCCGCGCGCCCCTTCGATTCTTTAAGGAACCCCTCCGGTTCCATTCCCGCCGCGTGACCACCCACGGTTGTGTTGTATTTTTGAACCCCTATTTGAATATGAAACAGACAATAAAATTTTTAGTTCTCACCGCCGTCGTTGGCTGCGCTACTACGCCGCCTTCGCATAATACGGCGGCGCAGATTCAATCGGCGGCTAGCTTGGAAAATGCCATTGTGTTTCACGCCGAGGCTTTGCCGGTGGAAGCTGTGGGCGCGGCGGATTTGCTTCGGCTTTCAGCTGCGGTGGAGCGCGCGCTGCGGCAATCGCCGGAGGTGCAAATTGCGCTGGCAGAAGTGCGCGGGACGCAGGCGGCGGCGCATCAATCGCGCTTGCTGCCCAATCCGATTTTTAATATTGCGTTTCGTTTTCCCGAAGGCGGTGGACGCACAGTGATTGAAGCGGGGCTCACCACTGGCCTCACTCAACTACTCCAACGCCCGCGCCGCATTAGTGCGGCCGATGCCCGCTTACGCGCCGCGAGTGCCAATGCGGTTGCCACGGTTTTGGATGTAATCCACGCGACGCAGAAAAATTATTTTGAGGCCGTCGGTCTGCGCCGCGAAGTGGCGATTCTCACGGAGCAAAATAATCGTATTGGCGAGCTGCTCAAAGTCGCCGAGGCGCGGCTTGCCGCGGGCGAAGGCACGCAACTGGACGTCACCACTCTCAAAGCCGAGCAAGCCACGGGCGCGATTGATTTGCGCGAGGGCACTCTCAAATTAACCCAAGCCAATCTCGCCCTCGCCCATCGGCTCGGCCAACCGCGCGGGCGCACGGCCTGGGAGCTCACCACGCCTCTCTATATACAAGTCGCCTTGCGCGGTGGACCGGACTCCATCGCGCACGGGCTGCGCGTGCGACCGGAAATCCAGACCGACCGCTGGCAACTTGCCGCGCTTGAAGACCAAACCGCCCTCGCGCGCCTTGCGTGGATGGAAAATAACGCCGCCGGATTGGCCGCCGAACGCGACAGCGATTGGTCGCTCGGGCCTTCGGTCGCTTTGCCGTTGCCACTTTTCGATTGGGGCCAAGCACGCCGAGCTGGAGCGCGCGCCCAAGCCATTGCCGCGCGGCATCGGCTTACGCAAACCACGCGACAAGTCGTCCGTGAAATCCGCCAGGCCCACGACGCCGTGGCCTCGCTGATGATCACCGCCCGGCGCGCGCGCACGGAGTTGCTGCCCTTACACAAAGAACGCGTGCGACTGGCGCGCGTGGTGTACGAGGCGGGGCAATCGGATGTGACGGTGCTGCGGCTGGCGGAATTGGATTTGTTAAAGGCGCAGTTGAAAGTAGTGCGGCTGGAGCATCGGACGGCGCGGGCGATCATCGCGCTGGATCGGGCGACGGGAGGAAGTGGGGGAATGCCCAATGATCAATTACCAAAAACAAAATGAAAAAACTGATTCACATTTTTACAATGATTGCGATGGGCACGTTACCGGTTTGGCTGAGCGGTTGTGGCGGAGGCGATGGGCATGCGGGGCATGGCGCGCATGGCGACGAAGCGGTGCTCACAGAGGTGACGCTTTCGGCGGCGGCAATGAGGCAACACAAAATTTCGCTGGGCAGCGTGAAGCCGCGCACGTTGCGGCCAACGTTTTCGGTGCCGGCCCGCGTGGTGTTTGATGCCGAAACCGTGGCGCACGTGGGCACGTTGGTGAATGGCCGCGTGAGTGACATGAACGCGCGCCTCGGCGACACGGTGAAAAAGGGCGACGTGCTGTTCACTATCGAAAGCCCCGAGCTGGGCGCGGCGCAAAATGCGTTCCTCAAGGCACTCGATGCCGAAGCCGCCGCGGGGCCGGCCGTGGCGTTGGCTCAAAACAACGCGGGTGTGGCGCAGGCGACTGCCGAGGGCAAAGCCGCCGAGGCGATGCTGGCGTTGGCGAACAATCCCGCCACTGTCGCGCTGGCGCAAGGCAAGCTCGATGCCGCCAAGCCGGTTTTGCAACGGGCCACGGAACTGTTTGCGAGTGGAAAAAAACTGGCCGCCGAAGGCGCTCTGGCCGTCACGGAACTCAAACGCCGCGAGACCGCCGTGCAAACGGCCACCGCCGACGTGCAGTCCGCCGAGGCCGCGCTGGCTCAGGCGAAGGCGCAACAAACGCGCGACATCGCCGCCGCCCAAGCCAACGTCGCCGCCGCCATTGCAGGGTTGAAAGCCGCCGAGGCGCAACAAGCCAAGGCGCTGGGCGAAGCGAAAAGTGCGCTCAACACCGCCCAAGCCACCGTAGCCGCCGAGCGCAATCGGTTGACGTTGTTCGGCATGGCCGCCGATGCCATGGACGCATTGGCCAAGGATCGCGCGTTGACTCCGCATTACATTGTGCGTGCCCCGCGCGCGGGCACGGTGGTGGAACGCGAGGTGACGCTTGGCGAAATCGCCAATCCCAGCCGGCCGCATTTGCTGGTGCTGGCGGATCTATCCAAAGTGTGGGTGCTCATCGAAGTACCCCCCGCCCGGGCCGAAGGATTGAAGGCCGGCCAATCCGTCACGCTCGTGAACAAGGATACCGACTACCGCACCGCCGCGACACTGGCTTTCATCAGTCCGCTGGTGGATCCCGAAACGCGTACTGTACAGGCGCGCGTGGAATTAGAAAACCCCGATGGCCAATGGCGCCCCGGGCAGTTTCTGACGGTGCAACTCCCAACCGGCGCAGCGCCCAAGGAAACCCTCGTCGTGCCCGCCAGCGCCGTGCAAATGGTGGACGGTCAACCGACGGTATACATGCTCACGAAAAAGCAAAACACCTTTAAGGCGCGCGCCATTGCAGTTGGCCAACCCGTCGGCGAATGGCTCCCCGTGATCAAAGGCTTGGCGGCAAACGAACAGGTGGTAACAAAAGGAAGCTTTTTGTTAAAAGCGGAGTTTGGCAAAGCCGGAGCGGGGCAAGACCATTCGCATTAATTATTAAAGAAACCCCTGTCACAACCTGCGCCTTTTTTGGTAATCAAAAATTGAAACTTTAAAAAAATGCTCCAACGCATCTTAAAACTCGCCATCGACCACCGCCACCTTGTGGTAGTCGTCACCCTCGTGCTGGCCCTTGTGGGCGCGCGATCGCTTTGGCGGCTGCCCATCGACGCGGTGCCGGATATCACCAACAATCAGGTGCAAATAAATGTCGTCGAGCCGGCCTTCTCGGTGGAGGACATGGAGCGGCTGGTCACCTATCCCCTCGAGACCGCGCTCACGGGCATCCCCGGCCTTGAGCATACGCGATCCATTTCGCGCAATGGGTTTTGCCAAATCACGGCGGTGTTTGAAGATAAACTCGACATCAATCTCGCACGGCAACTGGTGGGCGAACGCCTTGACCGCGCGCGCGAAGATTTGCCCGAAGGCATTAAACCCACGATGGGGCCGATCACCACGGGGCTCGGCGAAGTGCTGATGTGGTCGGTGGAATACGGCACGGCACGCACCAATGCGGTGGCGGGCCAACCCGGTTTGCAACCCGATGGCGCGTACCTCACACCCAATGGCGAGCGCCTCACCAATCGCGTGCAACGCCTCACTTGGCTGCGCACGGTGCAGGATTGGATCATCCGCCCGCAATTGCGCACGGTGCCCAACGTGGCGGATGTCGATGCCATCGGCGGGTTTGTAAAACAATATCACGTGCTGCCAAACCCCGCCTCGTTGCAGGGTTTTGGGCTCACGTTGCAGGATGTCATCTCCGCGTTGGAGCGCAATAACCGCAGTCTCGGCGCGGGCTTTGTGGAACGCAACGGCGAAGCGGCGCTCGTGCGCGCGGATGGTCGGCTGCGCGACGTGGCCGATATCGCACGCGTGGTGCTCAAAGAACACAACGGCACGCCGGTTACGATTAGCCAAGTGGCGGAGGTCACCCTCGGCGGTGAGCTGCGCCAAGGCAGCGCCAGCGCGGACGGACGCGAAACAGTCATTGGCACCGCCATGATGCTCAGCGGGGCCAACAGCCGCGCCGTCGCTGTGGCGGTGCGCGAGCGGTTCGATGACGTGAAGCAAAGCCTGCCGCCGGATGTCATCGCGCGCCCCGTGCTCGATCGTTCGCGCCTCGTGAATGACACCATCCGCACCGTGACGCACAATCTTTTTTACGGCGCGCTGCTTGTGGTGGTGGTGCTCTTCGCGCTGCTCGGCAATTTGCGAGCGGCATTTCTCACGGCGCTGGCGATTCCACTTTCGATGTTGCTCGCCGCGTTGGGCATGACGCATTTCGGCATCAGCGGAAACCTCATGAGCCTCGGCGCAATTGATTTTGGCATCATCATCGATGGCTCGGTCATCATTGTGGAAAATTGCCTGCGCCGACTGGGCGACAAGCAACGCGAACTGGGCCGCACACTCACCTGCGACGAACGCCTCGAGGTCACCCGTGCCGCCAGCCACGAAGTGCGCCGCGCCACTGCGTTTGGCGAAACCATCATCATTATAGTCTACGTCCCCATCCTCGCGCTGGCGGGCATCGAGGGGAAATTATTTCACCCGATGGCGCTGACCGTGATTTTCGCACTCACCGCTGCTTTTGTGCTGTCGCTCACCTTTGTGCCCGCGATGGTGGCACTGCTCGTGCGCGGCAAAGTGGCGGAACAGGAAAATAAATTGATGCTCGCCGCGCGCGGCGCATACGCGCCCGTGCTGGATTTCGCGCTGCGTCAACGCGCCGTGGTGCTCATCGCGGCCGTGGCTTTGTTGGGCGCGGCGGGGCTGCAGTTTGCGCGGCTTGGACAGGTGTTCATCCCACGGCTCGATGAAGGCGACGTAGCCATGCACGCCATGCGCATCCCCAGCACCGGTATCGAGCAAAGCACGCGGATGCA
>JAPKDK010000137.1 GCA_028872645.1 Verrucomicrobiota bacterium | reverse complement strand
TGTCGCCTACGAGGCGTCGAGCGACGTGGCCGGGGAACAGGGGTGGTACGACACTTACGAAGGCTCAAAATGGGATCGCGGTCTGCTGCCGCCGGACACTGTCGACCTGCTTGAGCAGGAGCGCGGCCAAGCGGTGGATGTGCCGCGCGGCGGCAAGATGGATTGGGAACCCATTCGTCAAAAAATCGCCAGCCAAGGCATGCGAAACAGCAACGTGCTGGCCATCGCGCCGACGGCGACCATCTCCAATATCATGGGCACGTCACCGTGCATCGAACCGCTCTACAAGAATCTTTACGTGAAGAGCAACTTGTCCGGCGACTTTATCGTACTGAACCGCCACTTGGTCAACAACCTCAAGGCTAGGGGACTTTGGAACGAGGACGTGATGAACAAGCTCAAGTATCTCGACGGCGACTTGCACGACATCGACGAGGTGCCGGACGAGTTGAAGCAACTTTACGCCACGGCGTTCGATGTCGATCCGATGCTGATGATCGCCGCCGCCGCCCGCCGGCAAAAATGGATCGACCAGTCGCAGTCGGTGAACCTGTTCCTAGCCAAGCCGGACATGAAGCGGCTCTCGCACATGTACCGCGCCGCTTGGCGCTGCGGTCTCAAGACGACTTATTATTTGCGGACGCTGGGCGCCTCGAACATCGAGAAAGCCACCATCGCCGTGAAGAAACAGGGCGTTGAGGTGCCGGAAAAAGAGTACACCACCGAGGAGCGCGTGGCCTGCTCGATCGAGGCTATGCGAAACGGCGAAGAGTGCGAAGCGTGCCAGTGATCGCGCTTGGCCAAGCGGAGAGTCGCTTGGCCAAGTTCTGAACTCAACTTGGCCGGCCCGGCTTTTTTTTAAATCATCATGTCACTCACATCTGTTAAACAACTCAAGACCGTCAAAAAAAATGTCCGCAAACACGTGGACGCCGCACTCGAGGAAACCGGGGGGCTGCTCCGGCTCGCACCGGCTTGGGTGCCGCGGTCGTTTTTGCAACCGGGGCTGCGGCTCAAGTTGCACCCGGATGACACTTACGCGTACGGACTGAACCGCGGCGGCATCGACGAGCGCTGGTTCGGCTCCACCACCGAGGCCGCCAACGAGGGGCGAGTGCCGGACGAGGGCCTCAGCTACGTGGTACACGGGCGCAATCGGTTTACGCTGCGCGACGCGGTGGCCGAGTGCGGCGCGGATATCATCGGCAAACGTATCTGGAAGAAATATGGTAAGTGGCCGGTGTACTCGAAGTTTTTTGATAACATGGGCCCCATCCCGCATCACATGCACCAGAACGCGCAGCAGGCGAAACTGGTCGGGCAGGAAGGCAAGCCGGAGAGTTATTATTTCCCGCCGCAACACAATAACGTCGGCAACAATTTCCCGTACACATTTATGGGCCTCGAGCCCGGCACGACGAAGGCGCAAGTGCGCAAGTGCATCGCGGATTGGAACAAGGGCGACAACGGCATCCTCGACCTTAGCCGCGCGTACCGCCTCAAGCCCGGCACCGGTTGGCTCATCCCGCCGTGCATCCTGCACGCCCCCGGCAGCCTCTGCACTTACGAACCGCAATGGGGCAGCGACGTCTTTGGTATGTACCAAAATCTCGTCGAAGGCCGCGAGGTTCCGTGGAGTTTGCTGGTGAAAGATATGCCGAAGAGCAAACACCGCGACCTCGAATTCATCGTCAACCAACTCGACTGGACCGGCAACACGAACGAGAATTTCAAGGACAGTCACTATCTCGAGCCGGTTCCCGTCGCCGACACGCGCAAGGAAGGCTACGTGGATCGCTGGATTGTTTACGGCCGCATCAAGCGCGAGCAACTTTTCACCGCCAAAGAACTCACCGTCGACCCCGGCGTGAAGTGCACAGTGAAAGACAAAGGCGCGTGGAGCGGCATCTGCGTCCAAGGCAAGGGAACGATCAACGGCCAACCGCTGAACAGTCCCAAGCTCATCCGATTCCACGAGCTCACCGAGGACGAATACTTCTGCACCGAAGCCGGAGCCAAAACCGGCATCACCTTCGAAAACACCAGCACCACCGAACCCCTAGTCCTCCTCCGCTACTTCGGCCCCGAGGTGAACAAAGACGCCCCCGAGATGGGCGACTACCGCAAACGGAAGTTTGATTAGGCAAACTTCTTAGAGCCGCAAAAGATAGGAAAAACAGTGGCGTTTTCCTGTTTTGACACCGGGGCATAAATGCAGCAATATTGCTGCATGCGGACAAATGTTGGAATTCCCGATGCGTTGTTGCGGTAAGCCAAGCTTGCAGCCGTTGAACAATGAACTACTCTTAAAAAACTGATTTCCAAAGGGTTAGATGCTATTTTGAACAAGCAACCGAAACCCAAAGGCAAGCGGTTGGAGTTTCCTCTCTACAAAGGCAAAAAACCAGGGAGCTTGAATTTAACAGATGATATGATTAGTAAATTGGAGGAGGAAGAGGACTGGGAGACGTGTGGCAAATTTATTAGACGTTAATGTGCTGGTCGCGTTAATGCATGGCAATCACATGCATTCGTCCGTAGCGAGTGAGTGGCTTGCCAGTGTTACGGAACGACATTCCTTATTGCTTTGTCGTGGCGTACACATTCATGATTTTGATATGGCACGGTTTTTACTAGGTGAAGAAGTGGTAGAGGTCTCAGCCCAGGCTTCCTGCCTAGTTGATGCCTCTATTTGTGAAGCGGGTGATGTGGATACGGTATTAGGAATGATGCGCACTGCATCTGGCAAATTAGCACAAATATCTAATAGCCGTCGTGCTGGTTTTGGTTATGACCAGCGCTTCGAAGTCCATGGCAGCAAAGGCATGTTAACGGCCACTAATGTTAACGAACATACCCTCACCAGTTATACCGAAGCGGGTGTGACAAGAGCCAAGCCACTGCATTTTTTCTTGGAACGCTATGAACAAGCGTACCGGTCTGAATTAGCGGGGTTTATTTCAGCACTCAATGGTGCTGACTTAGCACTACCCAGCATGGATGACGGATACCAAGCTTTACGTTTAGCAGAAGCAGCCATTCTATCTGTGCAACAAGGGCGCAGTGTTGCAGTGAGCGAAATAGGCTTAGCTGACGTTCAGCCTAATAGGGAATAGTGCCATGGCTGACATGAACATGTTTGTAGCCAGTCTAAGTCAGAAACAACAGGCTGAAAACTATCCCAACGCGGTTGATTTCCAAAAGCATATTCCGGTCTACGATGGTGATCAATTGCGCCGTTTGGATGCCAGTGCTAAGGCGGATGTTGAAGCCGAGTGGATTCAATGCTGGCAGCAGGGTGCAGGCGTCTTTGTAGTCCGTAAGCTATTTGATCAAGTGGCAGTTGTAGATGCTGCAACACAGGTGTTTTATGACTTGTTGCATGATCAAAACAAAACCCAACACGATCTGGCTGATCACTTTGCCGCTTCGGGTGCTAATAGCCGTCTTTGGAACTGTTTGGAAAAAATGGCGGTTCATAATGCAAAAGCCTTCATAGATTATTATAAAAACCCTCTGCTGGCCGATGTGTGTTCAGCTTGGCTAGGGCCAGATTACCAGATCACCTCACAAGTTAATTTGGTACACCCAGGTGGTGCGGCCCAGCAACCTCATCGAGACTATCACCTGGGCTTCACTAATGATGAAGAGGTGCAGCGCTATCCACTGCACGTTCAGAAGATGTCGGCTATGCTCACCTTACAAGGCGCCGTGGCCCATATAGATATGCCTATAGAATCTGGTCCAACCTTACTATTACCCTACTCTCAGCGCTACGAACATGGCTATGGACTGTACCGCAACCCTGAATTCAAAGCCTATTTTGCTGAGCATGCGGTGCAAATGCCTTTGAAGAAAGGCGATGGTATGTTTTTTAATCCTGCATTGATGCATGGAGCCGGAGCAAATACTTCAGCAGATGTAGAGCGTATGGCCAATTTACTGCAGATATCTTCTGCATTCGGTAAAGCGATGGAATCTATCGACCAACAGCGCATGCAACTGGCTTGTTATCATCATCTTAGTGTATCCAAGCTAAACGATGAGGAATTATCAGCTGTAGCGACAGCTCTAAGTGATAGTTATCCCTTCTCTAGCAACATGGACCGTGATGCACCAGGAATAAGCCTAAGGCCTTTAAGTGGGCGTGATTTATTACTACAGGCTGTTGAAGAAAGTTGGCCACTGCAACAGCTTAAGAGCGCTTTGCAGGATTTGAATTGGCGCAAAGCCTCCCATTAACTGGGGGCTCCAATTTAATGGGCGCATTACGCATCTCAACTTCTCCGGCGACGTTTGGGGACGATCCGCTGTCTGCTTTGGACGCTTGGCGTCAATGGGAAAGTTTGGAGGCTGACAGCCGTTTTGAATGGGGTGAAGAGCATCCGAACCTGAATCAGGATTGGAAAGCCATAACATCCGTATTCAAACGTGGCCGCATTGCTGGCACGGACTCTTACCTTGCCGCGTTTGAGATGGCGGGCGGGCATACGTTGGTGACGTTCGATCGTGGCTTTGCCGGGTTCCCCGGTTTGCAGGTCGAGCTGCTTGGGTGACCGGCTGGGGGATTATTTTTTGGGCTGATCCCAGAGGGGGTAGGGGTCGTTTAGGCGGGTCATCTCGGCGTGGAGAAGGGCTTCCATCTCCTTACGCTTGGCCAAGTGCTTGGGGGAGTCGGCCAAGTTAATTTGGAGAGGGTGCGGCTTGGCCTGTTTTTTTACGGCGTGGTGTTGGGCGAGGTATTCGTGCGGGTTGGTTTTCAAATTGAACAACTGCGTTTCGCGGACTTGGCCTTCCATCACGTCGTACTTGATGAGTTTCCAATCACCTTTACGGATGCTTCGCATGCCGGGCTTTGTGCCGCCGCAGTAAACGCCGAAGAGCGTGTCGCGGACGCTGTCCGCTTGGCCAAGCAGCACCGGCTTGAAGCTTCGTCCTTCGTTAGTTTTGGGGATACCGACTCCGGCGAGATCGCAGAGAGTGGCTAGCGTGTCGAGCAGGTAAATGTTCCCCTGCGCACGGCTGCCGGGCTGGATGCCGGGGCCGGTGACGACCAACGGCACGCGCCACGTGTGCTCGTACAAATTCTGTTTGCCCTGTAAGCCGTGTCGGCCGATAGCCATGCCGTGATCGGCGGTGTAAATGACAAATGTGTTTTCGAGTTCGCCCATGGCTTCGAGTTTTTGCAGCACGCGTCCGATTTGGCGGTCGATGTTTTCGCTGCACGCAAACTGCCGTCCGATCTCGTTCCGGATCGTGCGCTCGTCGCGCCGCTCCCACACGCCGGACACTTTTACTTCGTCACGCAACCCAGGATGGCCGTGGTGAAAGGGATGCTTGGGCAGCCAGTTGACCGGCAGCTTGGGCGCGTTGGAGTTGGCGGGTGGTAATGACTTGCGATCTGTGTGGTTCACTGTGCCGTATTTTTTCAAAAGCTCCGGCGTGCCGTCGCGTTTGTCGTGCGGATGGGAGAATCCAAAATAAATCAGGAACGGATCGGTGTCCTTGGTCTGTTGCCGGTCGTCGAGGTAATCGAGCACCTGCACGGCGTGCCAGGCGCTGCCGGTCTCGGCGGTGCCGCCGCGCTTGGTGGCGTCGCGCCGGACGGTGAAGATTTTATTCGCCGCCTCGTAGCTGTTGCCGCGTTTGCATGTGCGCATCGTGTCGTAACCGGCGCGGTTGAACACACCGGGCAGTGTGAACTTGGCCAAGCCCGGCGGCACGAGTTTTGGATTATTGGTGTGCGGGTTATTTGCTCGGCCGGGCTTGTCCGGGATATGCCACACCGTGCGGCCGCTCATGATCATGTGGCGTGAGGCGGTGCAGACACCGCCCACCCACGAGCCCATCTGGTACGCGCCGTCGATCACCATGCCCTGTGCCGCGAGTCGGTCGATACTCGGCGTTTGGAGGGCTGACTTTGGGTTATAAATTTTCAGGTCAAATGGCGACTGGTCGTCAGCGATGATGAACAGAATATTCGGCCGCTTGGATTCCGCTTGCGAAAGCAACGCGAACGAACTAACGGCGAGTGTAAAAAACAGGCGTTTCATTTTTTGGCTGGATTATTTACCGCGCAGCTTGATATCATCAAAATCGTTCATGTCGTCGAACGACCCGATGCCGATGCGGCCTTTGCCGAAAGTTTTGTCGGTGACGCTCATGTGCGGCTTGGTCATGTCGTCGAAGTAAACCTCTATCGTGCCCTTGGTCGTGTCGCGGACGACCTTGACGTTGTGCCATGTGTCGATCTTCCACGGCGTCTTGTTTTTATTGTCGGTCATCGCTTTGCGCGGGGCATTTTTCACGATCATGATTTGGCCGCTGTGCGGGTCCGGTTTCGCGCCGAGGTGGCAGTAATAAAAATGCTCGGGATCCTGCCAGTTGAAAAACACGCAGCAATCGCGGTGGTTGCCGGTGTCCTTCGTGCTGCGCACACGGAACGTCAGCACAAAATCGGCGACTGTGACCCCCTTGATCAGTGCGATGTGGTGCGGGCTGCGAACCTTGGGCTTGTAATCGCTCTCCCGCCGGTTGATCCCGAAAACGTGGTTGCTGCCAACCTTGCGGTGCGTCCAGCTTTTCTCGTCGGTGACCTCCCAGCGTTTGCGTCCCTTTTCAAAATCCTCCTCAAAAACAAGGGGCAACTTGGCGGCAGAATCGTCCGCTTGGCCAAGCTCACCGAACGAAAAAACTGCGGCAGCCAAAAGTAAGTTGGTGGCGTTCATACCGGCGATCGTATCGAAACTAAGCGCTGTGTCACGGCTTTTGCCTGTTGGAAAATAAAAGGGGTCAGTCCCAGTAATTAACAATCCGTCGTTTGGAGCCTTTCAAGCAGTGCGTCACTATGCTTGCGCTGCCCATTTTAAGGCGTTGGGCGATCCACTTGAGTGTCATCGTGGTCTCCTTCCTCAATCGTTGCGCGATTGATGCCTTGGCGGCCGCACCCTTGCGATACTTGGCCAAGTGGGCTTCCGTTCAACGCGCCTTTTTTAATTCCTCACGTACGCTCCGCTCCGCTAAAACTTCCGATGATTCTCTGCGCTGTTCGCTTTCGTGAGATTCGCCCACGTCTGCAGCCATCTTCGTCAGCAGTTTCTTCTTTAGCTTTGAGCTCCAAGAAACCATCCTCTGCGTACCGGTTTAAACTCGTCTCCTTCACCCTCCATGCGTCGCGACTCCATCGCCTTTTCCAGCCGACGCCTTCCCGATGCATTATCCTTGGGGATGCAATACTCCCCCAGCAACCGATCCACCCGCAGCCAAGTCCAACGATGTGAAAGCGGCTTCATGTACTCCGGTCAACTGCTCCACACATAAGCGGCCAACGGCTGTTTTGGGCGCAGCAATTTCGCTCTTGAAGGATTCAGATGCACATAGTCGCACACGGTCTTTAGGTATCCGTTACCGCTACCATCGACGATCAACGCCTTGTAGCGTCCGCCAAACAGGCGACCGATGAGATTGTTGCGTCGGTTGAATCGCATGGTGTATGTCCCGAGAAACCATTTCATCCCGGCAACCAAATCGTCACGAGGCGTCTCCACGACTAGGTGAAAATGGTTCGGCATCAGGCAAAAGGCATGGACTTGCGAGCCCGCTTTATTTGCACACCTCATCCAGTGTGCAGAGAAAACGGCGGCGATCCTCTTCATCATG
>JAPKDK010000136.1 GCA_028872645.1 Verrucomicrobiota bacterium | reverse complement strand
GCTTCATCGACCTTTCCCAAACCTACGACACCGCGCTCAACAAAGCCCTCCAAGCCGCCGCGCGTAAAACCAAAACCAAACTCCACCGCGGCGTCTACTGCGCTCTCAGCGGCCCCAGCTACGAAACCCCCGCCGAAATTCGCGCCTTCGCAAAGCTTGGCGCGCACGCCGTGGGAATGAGCACCGTGCCCGAAGCCATCGTCGCCCGCCAATGCGGTCTGCGCGTGGTCGCCGTCTCCTGCATCACCAACCCCGCCGCCGGCATTAACAAAACTCCGCTGTCGCATTCGGAAGTTTTAGAAATTGGCGAACAAGCCAGCACGCAAGCGGCGAAATTGATCACTGAATTTTCCGCCGGCAAGATGCCGGCAGCACATTAACCCAATGCCTCACACGAAACTCATCCAAGCCGCGCTCGCTGCCCGCGAACAATCCATCGCGCCCTATTCCAAATTTAACGTCGGCGCAGCCTTACTCGCCGCCAGCGGGGAAATTATCAGCGGCGCAAATGTCGAAAGCGCCAGCTACGGCCTCAGCTGCTGTGCCGAACGCGTCGCCCTCTTCAAAGCCCTCACCGACGAATCAAAAAGCCGACGCGATTTCACCGCCATCGCCATTGCCTCCCCCGGCGGTGCCGCGCCTTGTGGAGCCTGCCGCCAACTCCTTGCGGAATACGCGGGAAAAGTTGAAGTCATTCTCATCGATAGCGAATCGCCCGAGAATTCCACAGTCACCACAATGGACATTCTTTTGCCCAACGCCTTCACTGGCGATGATTTCCCCGAGGTCTAGACCTTCTTCAAATTCTTCGGGTTCAGTGGCAACAAATCCTTTGGCAAGAATAGCCCGTTTTTGCGGATGAGTTCGCCGTCGAACCAGACTTCGCCGCCGCCCCATTCTTTGCGTTGGATGAGGACCATATCCCAGTGGACGGCGGAGCGGTTACCGTTGTCGCAGTCTTCGTAGGCTTGTCCGGGGGTGAAGTGCAGTGAGCCGGCAATTTTTTCATCGAACAAAATATCGCACATCGGGTTCATCACGAATGGGTTGAGCCCCAGCGAAAATTCGCCGATGTAGCGCGCGCCGGGGTCAGTATCGAGAATCTCGTTGAGCCGCTTGGTGTTGTTGCTGGTGGCCTTGATGATTTTGCCATCCTTGAATTCCAGCTTTACGTTTTCAAACTTGGTGCCGGCGTAGAGTGTCGGTGTGTTGTATTGGAGCGTGCCATTGACGGAATTTTTTATGGGACACGAAAACACTTCGCCATCGGGAATATTGCGGTCGCCCGCGCACGGGATGGCCGGCATACCCTTGATGCTAAAACGCAGATCGGTGCCTGGGGCTTTGAGGTGCACGTCCTTGGCTTTGGCCATCCGCTTGACGAGCGGTTGCATCGCCTTGGCCATTCGGCCGTAGTTAAAAGTGCACACGTCGAAATAAAAATCCTCGAACGCCTCGGTGCTCATATTAGCCGCCTGCGCCATACTCGGCGTGGGCCAGCGCAGCACCACCCAACGGGTTTGGTTGACGCGATAGTTTAGCAGCGGCCGCATTGTTTTGGAATACGCCTGCATCACCTTGGGCGGCACGTCGCTGAGTTCGCTGGTGTTTTCCGCGCCGCGAATGGCGATGTACGCCTGCACTTTTTTCATGCGATACAGCTCGACGTCCTTCACCATTTTGGCATGGGCGTCGTTGGAGCCGCGCAAGCTCTCGCGCACTACGCGGGATTGGCGCGTTTCCACCAACGGAATGCCGCCCACTTTGCGCGTGGCGCGGATGAGGGCGATGGTCATTCGATCGGGAATATCCGCCACATCGATGAACACCGCCTCGCCTTTTTTCAGTTCGCAGGAATATTCTACCAACGATTTCGCCAGCTTGTCGTATCTTGGATCGCTCATAATTTTTTCTCTAAACTTTTTGCCAACCTAATCCCGCGCGCGCTTTTGTCGAGCCTTCTCCTTTTTTCGCAGCACCTTTTCGTGTCTTGCCGTCTCCGCCCGCAACAGTGCTTCCGCCTGCCAACCATTTGCTTGCGCGCGTTGGGCCAGTGCAAACAACTCCTTCGCCAACTTTGCCTTCGCCCCGCCCTTTCGGCCTTGGGGTAACAGTTCGTGCTTCCGGGCTTTTTTGGTGAGTTCGTACGCCCGCATCAGTGCCGGCAAATGCCTCGGGATGCCGTCGAAGGCCGAAGTGCGCTCGCGATCGGTACCAGCCTTTTCGGTGAGTTTAATTTTCTCCCACTGTCGCCACACGCCGTCCACATCTTTCACATCCACATCGCCAAACACGTGAGGATGTCGCCGCACAAGTTTATCGGCAATGCCGCGTGCGACTTGTTCAAAATCAAACGCTCCGCGCTCCTTGGCCATTTGCGCGTGGAAAACAACCTGCAACAAAACGTCGCCCAACTCCTCGACCATCTCCACATCGTCATCCGCCTCGATGGCGTCAACCAATTCATAAACCTCCTCGATAGCATTGAGCCGAATGCTTTTATGGTTTTGCTCTTGATCCCAGAGGCACCCATCGGGCGCGCGCAAGCGGGCCATCACGGCGAGCAAATCCTCAATGGCATTTTTCTTCTTTGCCATAAATTACAGAATCACGAGGTCATCGCGGCGCACCACCACTTTGCCCGCGCTGCCGTTTTCAATTTCCGCCCGCGAGTAGCGCGCAATTCCCTGTGCGAAGCCCGTGCCGTTGCCATCACAAATCTGCACCACATCGCCGGCCGCAAACTCGCCTTCGCAACCGGCAATGCCCATCGAAAGCAAACTCTTCCCGCGTTCACGCAGCGCGGCCTTGGCACCGTCATCGACCACCAACGCGCCCTTCGGGTGATGAAAAAAAGCAATCCAACGTTTGCGGCCCTTGAGCTTGTCGCCGCCTGGCGCGAAGAAGGTGCCCACTTTTTCGCCCGCCAACACTTGGGTAAGTTGACCGCGCTTCACGCCATTGGCGATCACCATCGGGATGCCGGCGCGAGCGGCGATTTGCGCGGCGGCCACTTTGCTCGCCATTCCGCCGATGCTCGTGGCGCTTTGGGTGCCCCGCGCGAGGCGGCGAATGGTGTCATCAATTTCACGCACATTGCTGATGAGTCGCGCATTGGGCTTGCCAAAGTTACGAATGAGGCCATCGACGGTTGTGAGTTGCACCAATAAATCCGCCGGCAACAGCGCGGCCACCAAGGCGGAGAGTTTGTCGTTGTCGCCCACGGTCAGTTCATTGAAGGTCACCGCATCGTTTTGGTTGATGACTGGCACCACGCCGCGATCGAGCAGCGCCATTAATGTGTTGCGGGCGTTGAGGTGGCGGTCGTGATCCTGTAAATCCGTATGCGTGAGCAACACCTGCGCGGCCTGCAAATCGTGCGCGGCAAAAAGTTCTTCATATCGCGCCAGCAGCCGCGATTGGCCCACGGCCGCGCACGCTTGCAATTCGGCCAAACGCGCGGGACGTTTTGCGCAGCCGAGCGCCTCCATCCCGGCAGCCACCGCGCCGGAACTGACTACCACCACCTCGCGACCGGCCTTGCGCGCGCGGGCGATTTGGCCGACGAGTTGCTTGATGCGCGAGGTTGCCAGCCGGTTTCGGGCATCGGTGAGAATGCCGGAACCGAGCTTCACCACCACGAGCGGAGTGTCCTTAAGGAGCTTGGCGCGCACGCAGGGTTGGTAGCAGAAGCACCGTGGAGCGTCGAGCATTGACGCCGCGCCGCCGCACGGGCAATCATCGCGAATGCGCAAGGAATCACTCAGCTTTTTAGAAGAACTCGTCAACACGCCCAGCCCCACCAGCTACGAAACGCGCGGACAACGGGTGTGGCTGAATTACGTGGATGAATTTGCCGACGAAGTGGCCCACGACGAATATGGCAACTGCGTGGCCACGCTCAACCCCGGCGGCGGCCCGCGCATTATGCTCGCCGGCCACGCGGATGAGATTGCGCTTTCGGTAAATTACATTGATGACGATGGATTCATTTGGGTGAAACGGATGGGCGGCGTGGACGCCATCGTGAGCAAAGCCCAACGCGTAACGGTGCACAATGCCAACGGACCGGTGCTGGGCGTGGTTGGCAATCCGCCGCCACATATGCAAAGGGTGGATGGCGAACCGAAAGCCCCAAAAATTCACGATCTTTATATCGACATCGGTTGCAGCACCCGCGCGGCCACCCAGAAACGCGTGCGCGTGGGGGACCCCATCACGGTGAATCAGAATTTTGAAATGCTGCACGGCGACCTCGCGGTGGGGCGCGCCTTCGATAACCGCATCGGCACGTGGGCCGTGGCGGAGGCGTTGCGACTTTTGAAGGGCTCAAAGAAAAAACTCAACGCCGAGATTTGCGCGGTGTCCAATACGATGGAGGAAGTGGGCTTGTTCGGTGCGCGGCAGATTGCGTATTCGCTGGATCCCGATGTGGCGTTGGTGGTCGACGTCACGCACGCGACCGATTATCCGGGTATCAACAAACAAGCCCACGGTGACGTGAAGATGGGCAAAGGCCCCACGCTCACGCACGGCACGTGTAATCATCCCGAAGTGGTGAAGCGGCTCGAGGCGGTTGCGAAAAAGGCGCGCATCGCCGTGCAGCACGAAACCGTGAGTGCCACCAGCGGCACGGATACCGACGCAATTTTCTGGACACGCGGCGGCATCCCCAGCGCGCTGATTAGCCTGCCGAACCGTTATATGCATTCGCCGGTGGAAGTGGTAAACCTGAAAGACCTCGAACAAATCGCCAAGCTAATGGCCGGTTTTTCCGAAAGCGTGAAGGCGGATGATTTGTTTACGGTGACGATTTAGGGCTGCGATTTCACTTCGCCAAGCAAAGTTTGCAGCGTGGGCAGAATCCTTGAATTAAAATCGGCCGCGCTGTTGATATTGCGGGCGCGGATTGATTTTTTCACCGGCACGATTCGCGCTTCGCCTTCGCGCGACAGATCCAGCACTTTCACCGATTCCACTTCAAGATGAAATTCGCCGATGCGTTCGATTTTTTTATTCCTGAACTTCAACTCCTTCATCGGCTTCACCAAAAGATTCCATTGGCCTTTCTTGTTTTTCACGGCGGTCAATTCCGCTACTTTCACTTTCACTAAGTCCAGCCCTTTCAAACCGTATTCCACGCGCAACTCGGCAATCTTCAACAAATTGCCGCCACCAAATTCCTTGGCGTTTTTTACACTCACATCTTTGGCGGAAAATGATTTGCCCGGCTGAATGGACATCTTGCTTGCCGAGCCCATTGCGGTTTCCACTCCCCGAATTTCCACCTCCGCAATTTCTTTGGATCCATCGGGATCAAATTGAATCGTGCCCTCGGCGATGCTCACTTCACCGATATCGGCCAGCATGCTCCCGCTCGGCACAGCGTGTAAATCGCGCACCGATAATTCGCGGCGCGCGATGCTGTAAGCGAACTCGCCGACTTTTCCAACGAAGCCCGCATCGGCCATTTTGCGCTCGAGATGTTCCACCACCGCGCGCTTGAAATAATAATTAGCCGCTAGCACGCCCGCCACCAAAAGCACGACCACACCGAGGCAACCAATTCCGAAAACTTTTTTCCACTTAGACTTTTTGCCGGTTGGGGCGATGGGGTTTGGCGCGGTCATGTCACGATATCTTCCGGCCGCACTTGGAGGCATTCGTCCTGATCTTCCCACACGACGGCGGGATAAAGCTCCACCAAAGGTGGCGCCAGCTCGAGGCCAAGCTGGGCAAGTTGTTTTTCGCTTTCGGTGGCGGCTTCTTCGTAAGCTAGATCGTAATTCTCGTGGGCCGCGCGGCGGGCGTCATCCCAATGAGCCACTCCGTGAATGGGCGCGTACGTCTCGGCCCACGCGGCTAGTGATTCTGCGGGTTCGCCGATATCTTCAATCGCAACCGCCGTGCCATTGCAGTGCAGGCAAATCAATCCGTTTTCTAAAACATCGCGCGTGACCATCGGCAAGAGCGGCGCGCGGCAGCATTCGGTGATGGGGAAATCCGGCGGCACGGTGACGAGACGTTGGTGCCAAACTTGGCGATCGTGCGCCACCATCGCGGCGAGCCGATACGAAGCCACCAGCGGATGCGACATCTGCCACAGTTGACCCTGTAGTTGACTGAGCGTTTGCGACATCCAACGCGCGAGGGTCAAGTCGTCAAACTGCCGAAAGACCCCAGCGTAATTCTGCCACAAACGCTCCACTGAATCCGCCTCGTGCGCCACGGACTAAGTATGCGGCCAAACGCGGCGCAGGGCAACGTGCAAAACTTCGTCTTGGGCATACGTCGTTCCTGTGTTTATAAGGCGGTGTGAGCGGGAAAGAAATAGAAAATCCAGCCTTGGCGCGACCCTTGGCCGAGTTACCGGGCGTGGGCGGCGAGCGGGCGACGCAGTTGGCGCGGCTCAAATGCCTCACCGTGGGCGATCTGCTGATGCACCGGCCGCGGCGATATGAGGACCGCCGCGACATTCGGCCTATCCGCGATTTATCGTCCGAGGAGGCGTGCCTCGCGCGCGGGAAAATCATGGTGCTTGGCACGAATCATTTACGCGGTGGGCGGCGGATGTTTGAGTTTGTGTTGGAAGATGATTCGGGCAGCGTGCGATGCCGTTGGTGGAATTGTAATTATATGGACCGCCTCTTTCATCGCGGCGACGACGTGCTGGTGTACGGCAAGCTCACCGGCGGCAAACGCCCCGGGTTGGACCATCCGGAAACGGAAATCATCGAAAGCGATGACGACCCCACCGTGCACGTCAACCGCATCGTGCCTGTGTACCCACTCACCGAAGGCATGCCGCAACGCTGGCTGCGCCGCGTGATGTTTGGCTTGATCGGAAAACATATCGACGAATTTCCCGAGCCAAATTACACCGCTGCCGGTTTGCCATCACGGCGCGAGGCCATTCGCCAACTGCATTTCCCTGATGACCTTGACCAAGCCAAAGCCGCGCGCCGACGGCTCGCGCTCGATGAGTTTGTAGAATTGCAATCCACCATCCGCCGCCGCCGCGTGACGATGCAAACCAAAGCCAAAGCCCTCCCATGCGCCGGCGATGGCAGTTTAGTAAATCCATTTTTGCAACAGCTGGAATTCCAACTCACCGATGCACAACGCACCGTGCAAATGGAAATCGAGGGCGACCTTAACGGCAAACATCCAATGCGGCGTTTACTACAAGGTGACGTCGGATCCGGCAAAACTGTCGTAGCCGCGCTGTCATTATTGCGCGCGCTGGAGAGCGGCTACAACGGGCTGATGATGGCGCCTACGGAAATTCTAGCCGAACAACATTATCGCAATTTCACAAAATGGCTTGAACCACTGGGTGTCCGCGTGCGACTGCACACCGGCGCACGCAAGGATACCGCCGAGCCGCTCTTTGAAAAACGCACGCTCGTTATCGGCACGCACGCGTTGTTCCAAACCGGCTTCAACCTCGAACGCGTGGGACTCATCGTCATCGATGAGCAACACAAATTCGGCGTCACCCAACGCGATCGCCTCGTGAAAAAAGGCCACTACCCGCATCTGCTTGTGATGACCGCCACACCCATCCCACGCACGCTTGGCCTCACGCTTTATGGTGACCTCGACAGCTCGGTGATTGATGAAATGCCCGCCGGCCGAGGCGAAGTGCGCACCCACATCCGAACGCCAGAACGTTGGCCAAAGATTTTAGATTTTTTAAAAAC
>JAPKDK010000008.1 GCA_028872645.1 Verrucomicrobiota bacterium | reverse complement strand
TCCGGACGAGCCGGAATGCCGCCGGGTTTTCGATTCAGTTCGCCCGTCACCGCCAGCATCGCATCCCTTAATTCCTCAGCAGCCAAACGGCGCGGCCGGAATACAGCATAGCTGTTGCCTTCTGAATCCAGCTTGGCCAACTGGTCGACATCCGGATGAGTGCTAGCTCGACGATACGTTTCGGATGTCATGATGAGCCGATGCAGTTGTTTCACCGACCAGCCCTTGGCCATGAATCCCGAAGCCAGCCAATCGAGCAATTCCGGATGCGTCGGTTTTTTTCCGGTGGCGCCAAAATTATTAGGGTTCCCCGCCAAGCTGCGCCCAAAATGATACTGCCAAACTCGATTCACCATCACCCGGGCCGTTAACGGATTGTCCTTATGTGTTATCCACTTTGCCAAGGCTGTGCGACGCCCGTTCACTTCTTTGGGAATATCAGCCTTAAGGCCAATAACACTTAACGTGCCCGGTTGGACTGGATCAGCAGGCGAAAACAAGTCGCCACCGGTAAGGATGGCCGTCTTCTCTGGCACCGTTTTGGTGCCTAGATGGGTCGCCGGCTTTTGCTGACGCGAAGCGACGTTTTTCTGAAAGCGCGTTTTGCCATTGTAAACAGTGAACGCAATGGGTTGGTAACGGTCCAACCCCCAACTGAACAGCTTGCCCCACTTGCGCCCGAGTCGTTCACGGCCAAAGTCATTTGGCGTCACCCGTTCCTTTGGCAGGCCACCCAGCATCCGCTTGTTTTCGTCATTACGAAGTTGGTGATATTTTTTGTGAGTCGCGAAGCCATCCTTATTCTCACTCGGCAGGAATGCCGCATTCACTTCGGCGAATTGTGTGTTCGCAAATACAGCCTGCATGGAATAATAGTCGCGTGTCGGCAGCGGATCAAACTTGTGATCATGACAACTGGCGCACTGCAAGGCATGGCCTAGAAAAACCTGCCCGACCGAGTCAGTCACATCATCCAAGAAAAACTGTCGCGTCACACGAGCCACCGACATGCCTGTCTGCTCCCAGGGCCCCATTCGCAGAAACCCCACCGCGATGAGGTTCTCCACTTTTTTTGCATCCAATTCATCGCCCGCAATCTGCTCGCGGACAAACTGGTCGTACGGTTTATCAGAATTAAAGGCGCGAATGACATAGTCGCGATAGCGCCAGGCGTTTGGCCGCTCGAAGTCATTGGCAAAACCCCCACTGTCCGCATAGCGCACCACATCCAGCCAATGCCGCGCCCATTGCTCGCCGTAATGGGTTGAGGCCAACAAACGATTTATGAGCCGCTCGTAAGCGCTGGGCTTGGTATCGGCGAGGAAATCATCAATCACCCCCGGAGTGGGCGGCAGGCCGGTGAGATCAAAAGTCACTCGCCGGATCAGAGTCCGCCGATCCGCCAAAGGAGCGGGCTTCAACCCTTGGGGCATTCGCGACATGATAAACGCATCGATGGGATTGGCCATTTTCATCGGCGGCTTCGGCTGTTTCACCGGCTGATACGCCCATAAATTTTTTGAATCGTACTTTCGATTCGTCCAGTCCGCGCTCAAGCCGCCGCTGGTTTTCACGAGCACGCCGCCCTCGATCGCCCACGGATCTTTTTGTTTCAGCAATTCGGCCAACTCCTTTGCCTTCGGCCAAGGCGCACCACCGGCAATCCAATCCTTGATGTACGCCATCTGCTCCGCGCTAAGCTTGTCATTCTCCTTGGGTGGCATCGCCTCCCAGTCATCCTCATGCTTGCGAGTGACAGCGAGATACAACGGGCTTTGAAGCGGTTTGCCGGAGACGATCGAGGGCTCCTCGCTTTCACCGCCCTTGAGCAGGCCGGCGCGGCTACGCATATCGAAGTCTCCCTTCAGCTTCTTCTTTGGATCCTCACCGTGACAGACATTACACTTGGCCTTAAAGAGCGGCAGTATCTTTCGTGCAAAGAGCACATCCGCCGCCACCTTTTCCGCAGCCTTGGCCGTTTGGAAGCCAAGCACCGTCAGCGAAATAGTTACAATCAGTAGTTTCACTTGTATCTAATATTTTCGTTCACCGCCCGTTTCGCAGCCTTGAGATCCCGACGGCCGATGGCCTCAACAATGGCTGCATGTTCCTGATAAACCTCCATGTAATCCTCCAACAGCGTGTAGGCGATCAGCATCCGCACCGTAATATTAAGCCAAACCGATTCCAGTTCCTTTGATGCGCATCTGACCCAGTAGCGGTGCATCGCCAGATCGGTTTCCGTAATCGTACTGAGATCCGCGCGCCGGCAGGAATCTTCCAAGGTAGCCAAAAGGTTCGTTAGGTTACGGTCATCCTCCTCGGTCAATTGATCCATGCAAACATCCAGGCAGTGCCCTTCAATCTCCTTGCGCAACTTCGCGTACAACCTGAACTCAGTGTCGCTAGGCGGGGAACTTACACGCACGCCCCGATTGGGGCTGTAAACCAGCACACCCTCCTGCGAGAGTTGCAAAAGGGCATCCCTAACCGAACCGCGACTGACCCCGAACCGCTCGGCCAGCGGCTGCTCGCGCACCGGCTGGTCATTGGTCATTTCACCTGCAAAAACCTCAGCCCGAACCGTCGCGCAAATCTGCTCGCGCATGGAACGAATTGGATTTTCCGGAACGGACATAAGCGAAGAAAACCCCAAGCCAGTGCAGTGTCAAGGGCCAAATTATTGACAATTAGACGAAATTAATGCGAAGAACCCATGTTTCCCGCCCTTGCCCGGATTGTAGGGCTGTTAATTGGCGGGGGCGTTGTTTTTTTTTGGCGCTTGTTGTTGCCGCGGCGTTTTTTCCGGCGTTCAAGGGCTTCTTTTTCAACTTTTTGGACGTAAGCCTCGCGAAAGTTTGCGTTAGCGCGTTTTTGGAAAACCTCGAGCATAGGGTCGTCGGTGCGCTTCATCCATGCTTCCAGTTCGGCGTGCAGTGCGGGAAGGGCGGCTTGGTGTTTGGAGTGGGCGATGAGATTGTGCAGGCAGTCGGGATCGTTAGCCACGTCGTAGAGTTCCTCGGGCACGCGGTGTTTGTATAAATCCAAACGCGCGGCGAGATTTTTGTCGGATGACGCCAGCGCGGCCATTCGGCGATAGGTGGCCGTGCCGGTGGTGGCGGTGGCAAAGACGCGCTCGCCGTTGGACCACGGGTTGAAGAGATACAGATAACGCTTGGTTTGGATGGCACGCATGGGGTCGCGTGAGGCGCCGGCGTTCTCGTTGTATTCCTTGATGATGTGCTCGCGGCTGGATTGTTTTTTGCCGTGGAGCAGCGGCAGAAACGAGCGACCATCGAGACGTTTTGGGTGTTTCGTGCCCACGATGTCCAGCACGGTGGGCAGAAAATCCACGGCGGAAACCATATGCGCCTCATCGACCGCGCCGGCTTTGGTGACGCCCGGCCAGCGGATCATCAACGGCGTGTGCGTGCTGTGATGGTAAAGCTGCGTTTTGGCGAAGGGCAGAGGCATGCCGTGGTCGGACATGAAAATCACCACCGTATTTTTCGCCTCGCCGCTGGCGTCAAGTGCCTTGAGGACTTTTTCGACGCAATCATCAGCGCGTCGCACACTTGAATAGTATAACGCCAGCTCCTCGCGCACTTGGGCGTCATCAAACAGAAAACCAGGGATAGGGACTTCGCTGGCTTTAAAGATGCGAGAAGGGATGTTGGGGTCTTTGCCTCCACCTTTGACTTTGCTCCAAAAGGGTTTGTGTGGATCGGAGATATTGACTACCAGACAAAATGGTTTTTTGGCTGCCTTAGCCTTCGCAATGCCATCAGCGGTAGATAAGCCATAGGATTTGGGATTCTTCATGTGCGCCTTGGAACCATCAGGAAGTGTATCGAGATTGGCATCCCAGGCGTAGGGTTGATAAGGTGCGGAATGGCTGACCTTGCCGCGAATGGCAGTGAAATATCCGGCGGCTTTCATTAGGTCGACCAAGTGCGGCCAGCCTGGGTTTTTCACCTGATAAAACCCTTCGATTTTATTATTGTGTGAGTACAGGCCGGAGAGCAGCACGTTTCGGCAGGGCATGCAGTTTCCAACGGTGACGTGTGCGTGGGCAAAACGGAGTGATTGAGAAGCCAGCTTATCCATATTTGGAGTTGTGCCAGCCAGTTTACTGCCAAATACACCGACCGAATCAGCACTCATATCATCCACAGTTAGTAGTAAGATATTCGGGCGGTCTGCGGCGGAGACTAAAGTCGCAACTAAAAATGTGAGAGTTAGGATTATCTGTTTCATATTGTTCATTATTCTGGTATGCGAACACCAACAGTGAGAAGAAGGTTGGCCCAAAGAGCTTGGTCAGCAGTTTGGATGGTTAGAACCAAATCCGGACCGCGTACCGCTTCATAAAAGTCCCATTTGGGGATAGGCTCAAGCTGCACGTCTAGATCGGCATCTGAAATCAGCTTTTCGTATTCAGCCCAAACTGGAGGTGGTCCAAACTTAGCATACGGGTCATCCTCAGGGATCCCCATTGTATTGGCCGTTTCGATTGGGACTGCGCTAAGCAGTGCCTCCAGTACTTGGCTGCAGGTTACTACGCCAGGCATCAGGTTGAGTGAGATTAACTCCGCGTTTGGACCGAGCGTGGAGGAGGCGGGATAATTGCCATCAGCAATCAGGATTTTCGAATGATGTCCGGCGGCACCAACGATGCCATTGATGTCCGGATGAATCAGTTTTTGGTGGAGCAACATGGTGGAGGGATTGAAACGCCAAGACGCCTATACGCCAAGGTTTTTTACCCGTTAACCCCGAATAGCCTTGGGGTCGCCTTTCCAAATTAGGCGGACAGCGTCGAGGCGTACGCGGGATTGGGCGAGGGCGGTGGTGAGTTCGGCGAGTTGAGTTTGGGCGAGGGCGATTTCCTCGGGGCGTACGTGGTCGTTTACAGTGCGGAGGTGGGTGAGGCGATCGATCTCTGAATGCAACTGTTGCGTCATCGCGGTGCGGGCGGCGGCGGTGATTTTTTTGGCGGCGGCGGCGGCGAATTTTTCGGCGGCATCGAGCATGGCGGGGATGACTTCGCGGCCGAGCTTGGGGTTGTCCAACAGTTTGTACGGCGAGCCTTTTGCCAGCACGGGCACTTCAAGATCGAGCGATTCGTTTTTGTGATTCACCAAAATCCGCACGGGCGTAGGTGGTAGAAAACGATCAGCGTGCAAGCGCGCGGGCGCGAGGGCTTCGAGCACGAAGATGGTTTCGAGCAGCAGCGTTTTGTCGTCCGCATCGATCCACACGCCGAAGCTGCAGTTGCCCTGCTCGCTGCTGAGCAGCAAATCCACCGCACCGGACACCATCGGATGATCGCTGGAAAGTAAACTCACATCTTCGCGGCCGAGCGCGTGGCTGCGCGCGAAGGTGGCCACGAGGCCTTCCTTGGGTAGCTCGGGAAAGCTGTCGGTTGTTACACCGCGGTCATCGAGCAAGTACGTGCGGTTGCCGAGGTCTTCGACGTGCACGCCGAAGTGATCGAAGATGCGCATCAAAAAACCTTCGAGTTGTTCGTCTACATCCGTTTGGTGAATGGCCTTGACAAGTGCGTCGGCGGCTTTTGGTCGATGGGAATTGAGTTCCAATAACCGATCGCGGCCGCGTTCCAATTCCTCGGCGAGCGTGCGATGTTCGGCGGCGGTTTTGGCGATGAGTTGCTCAAGTTTTTTGGATTTAGCGTTTGAAAAATCCGTCGCGAGGGCGACCACTTTGTCGCCGAATTGTTGCAATAACTGATTCGCACCGTGCAGATTACTCTCAAACGCCTCGAGCCCCTCGTGATACCAACGCGCAAGCACTTCCTGCGGGCTGCCTTCGAGGTACGGCGTGTGGATGTGGATGGTTTGCGTTTGGCCGATGCGATCGAGCCGCCCAATGCGTTGTTCGAGCAGCTCCGGATTCAGCGGCAAATCAAACAACACGAGGTGATGCGCAAATTGAAAGTTGCGCCCTTCGCTGCCAATCTCTGAGCAAATCAGCAACCGCGCGCCATCCTCTTCGGCAAACCATGCTGCGTTGCGATCGCGCTGCACCAGGTTGAGGTCTTCGTGAAACAACGCTGTTTTCACTGGTACTTGGCGGTTCACGGCCTTCTCGATGGCGAGTGCCTTTTCGCGACTGCGGCAAATGAGTAAAACTTTTTCCTCGCCCAATTCGTGCAGCAACCGCCCGAGCCACGCGATGCGCGGATCGTAGTTGAGATTATATTTTTTGATGCGATCGGCCGCATCGCCAGATTCCGTATCGCTGGCGAATTCGCGCGCGGCGTGTTCCATCCATTTGGCGGCATCGCGATCGGGCACCAACGGCGCGAGATGCGCCACGCGTCCGGGAAATCCGCTCATCGCCGCGCGCGCGTTGCGAAAAATCACGCGGCCCGGCCCGTGTCGATCCAGCAACGCGCTCAACAAAGCATTCGCATCCATCGTCGAATCCAAATCCGGCATCGCAGCGAGCGTTTGTTTTTGGGCGACGCTCAAAGGCGTGCCCGCGTGCAACGCATCGGCGATCGGGGCGATGTTGGTAAAATGCTCCGCCTCGGCTTGGTACGCAGCGAAATCCGAATAGCGATCGGGATCTAGCAAACGCAGTCGCGCGAAATGGCTTTCTTGTCCCAGTTGTTCCGGCGTGGCGGTGAGGAGCAGCAGCCCCTCGGCTTGTTGGCCGATGGCTTCGACGAGTTGATATTCGGAGCTCGCCTTTTCCTCGCTCCACTCGAGGTGATGCGCCTCGTCGACGACCAACAAATCCCATCCCGCCTCCTTTGCTTGTTCGGCGCGCTCGGGATGCGCCGCCAGAAAATCAATACTGCACAGCACCGCTTGATCATCGAGAAAGGGATTGGCCTCCGGCTGCGCTTTCTCGATTGCGGCGCAGCGGGCCTCATCGAAGATGTGCATCCACACATTAAACTTGCGCAGCATTTCCACAAACCACTGATGCACCAGCGAATCCGGCACCAGAATGAGCACGCGAGACGCGCGGCCGGTGACGAGCTGCCGATGCAAAATCAAGCCCGCCTCAATCGTCTTGCCCAGTCCAACCTCATCGGAAAGCAACACGCGCGGTGCCAGTCGGTTGCCCACCTCCTGCGCGATAAAAAGTTGATGCGGAATCAGATCAATGCGCCCGCCGAGAAACCCCCGCACCGGTGCTTGCCGACAGCGATGCAATATCTCCAACGCGCGCCGCCGCAGCGCGAACACACTCGCCGCATCCGTATGCCCGCCGCGCAACCGCTCCATCGGGCCGTGTACGCTGATGCGATCGCTCAGCTGCGTCTCCGGCATTTCCCAGCCCTCACCGCTATAAATAAGCACGCCGTCCGTCTCGTGAATGGTTTCCACCAAACGCACGTTGCCATCGTGGTCCTCAATGCTTTCCCCCGCACGAAACGTCACACGGCGAAGCGGCGCATTTTCATGAGTGTAAACGCGCACCTCGCTCGTGGCGGGGTACAGCAACTGCACGCGGCCCTCGCCGGACTGCATTACCGTGCCCAGCCCCAGCTCCGGCTCGCGTTCGCTGCTCCAGCGTTGTCCTTTCCGAAAGGTGCTCATCATCCGTTACCGGCCAGCTTGCGCTGCGGATTATCCGCCCACAAGCTCAGTCCCGCCAGCGCCGATGGGATAATCGCGCTGGCTATGAGGATCAACTCATAACTCTGGGTCAGGTGAAAACATGCGCCAAAGAACAACGGCCCGAGGCCGCTGCCGATGACCATGCTGGACATATTCACGCCGCTGATCGCGCCGAGGTGTTCGCGCCCGTAAAACCTCGGAAAGACGATGCCCGTGAGGCTGACAAACCCGCCGCTGGCAATGCCGTTGCCAATGACATAGGCCGTCACGCCGCCGGGTTGATCCAGAAAAAACATCCCGAGCGCGGCCGCTATGCAGCCGAGATTCATGACAAAAAGGAGCAACTTTAAACGCAGCCGCGCGTTGATGGCGCCAAAGATGAGGTTGGTTGTCACGGCGATGGCGGCGATGGGGACAAATAACGCGAAGATGTGGTCCTTGTCAAAGCCGTATTCCGCGCCCAACGAAAGGATGTGAAACGTAAACGCCGTGCCGATGAGCCCGTAAAATGAAAACGAAAAATTAAAAACCCAAAATGAATAATCGCGCACCGCCTCGGCGCGGGTGTATTCGCGTTCAATATGCATGTCGGGATTGGGGTGTTTCATCGACGCCACCGTGCCGCCGTCCATTTGCATCCCATCATCCTCCGGCCTGTCGCGAAACAATAGCCACGCCAGTGGGCCCATCACGCAAATGGTCGTGATACCCATCACCACCCACGCTCCGTCATGCCCGAAGCGCGTCATCAGCCAATCTAGCCCGCGTGGGGCCATCGAGAAACTGAACGACACCGATACCCCGCTGATGGCCAGGGCAAGGCCGCGTTGATGGTCGAACCACTTGCCAATGGCGTTGCGGCAGGTCATCGAGAGCACCCCCTGCGCAGCCGCTCGCACGAGGTAAAAGCCAATGACAATCACCACGAACGACGCCATGCCCGCCGGCAGCACTCGCGCCAACCCGCGGCTCATTGGCGCGGAGGCCGCGAGGTAAAACAGGATTGCCCCCGTCGCCACCACCGAGGCTACGGCCATCTTGCGTTCGCCCCAGCGATCGAGCACCGTGCCCAGCCACGGCAGAGTCAGCCCGCTGCCCACTGTGCCGAGGCAGTACGCGAGGCTGAGCTCCACGCGCGAAAGGCCCAGTTCCGCCATCATCACGTCGGTAAAAACGCTGAAGCCCATCGTTTGTCCGGGGATGCTGAAAATGGAGCCCAGCGTCGCCGCCAACACAATCACCCAGCCGTAAAAAAACGGAAAGCGGCTCGGCGCGAACGGTGTGCGAACGCCCCAGAAACCACCGCGGCGGGAAGATATTTCGTCAGTGCCCACGTCAACCGCCGGACGCCTCGTCGTCCATCTCGCGCTTCAAACCCTTGTCCATCACGAATGGCCCGAACGGAAGCAGCGCGGCGATGAAAAATTTCACCGCCCAATAAAACGGCCTGCCCAGCACCATCTTGGCATGAGCCAGCGCCGCGCTATAAAGCAGAAACAAAATCCCATGCACGAGCCCCGGCCCAAACGTGGCATGCGCGTGGCCGAAGCCGTACTTAAGCGGCATGGCGATGCCCATGAGCACAATGGACGAGATGCCTTCGATAGTACCAAGGACGCGCAATCGCTGGATAACCTTTTGTTTCACGGCGCGGGACTGTGCCGCAAACGCACCGCGATTACGATTCAGGATTGTCATCGCCCGCCAATCGCTTAGCCTCGCGGCATGCAACGCCTTCTTTCGCTTTTGCTGTTGGTCGCTTTTTGCGCGCCCGCCGAAACCCCTCCGCCCAACATCATCGTTGTCCTCTGCGACGACCTTGGCTATGGCGACATTGGTTGTTACGGAAACAAAATCGTGAAGACGCCTCACCTCGACCGCTTTGCGCGGGAAGGAATGCGGTTCACCGATTGCTATGCGGCGCATCCGAATTGCTCGCCCTCGCGCACGGGGTTGATGACCGGCCGCACGCCGACGCGCGTGGGGATTTCCAACTGGATTCCGATGCTCTCGCCGATGCACGTTCCGCAAAGCGAAATCACCATCGCCACCATCCTGCGAAAAGGCGGCTACGACACCGCGCACACCGGCAAGTGGCATCTCAATGGCCGCTTCAATCTCACCGGCCAACCGCAGCCCAATAACCACGGGTTCAACCACTGGTTCTCCACCCAAAACAACGCGCTGCCCAATCATCGCAACCCGTGGAACTTCGTCCGCAACGCCACGCCCGTCGGCCCGCTCAAGGGCTTCGCCTCCGGCATTGTCACCGACGAGGCCATCCATTGGCTGCGCGAATGGCGCGATAAATCCAAGCCGTTTTTTCTCTTCGTCTGCTACCACGAGCCGCACGAGCCCATCGCCAGCGACCCGCGCTTTGAAAAGGATTACCCAAGCGACGACCCAAGCCACACCGCCTACTGGGCCAACGTCGCGCAAATGGATGCGAGCTTCGGCCGCCTCATGGCCGAGCTGGACAAACAAAAACTGCGCGACAGCACCCTCGTCTTTTTCACCAGCGACAACGGCCCCGCGCGCACCGGTTTCCATCCCCACGGCGAAACCGCCGGTTTGCGCGACAAAAAGGGCGCCGTGTTCGAGGGCGGCGTCCGCGTGCCCGGCATCATTCGCTGGCCCGGCAAGGTTAAACCCGACACCACCGAATCCACACCCATCATCGCCCTCGATTTACTGCCCACCCTATGCAGCATCACCGGCCTGAAAAAACCCGCTGACCGCCACCTCGACGGCACCAACATCCGCGGACTGTTCCGGGGCGAAAAAATCAAACGCGCCCAACCGCTTTATTGGCATTTCTACGGCGCGCGCGGCGCTCGCCATGTGGCGATCCGTGATGGCGATTGGAAACTCGTTGCCGCCATCGACGCCCCGCCCATTCAGCAACGCGCCGGCATCACCGCCAAGGATCAACGCACCATCAAGACCGCCCCGCTCGGCAAGATGGAATTGTACAACCTGAAGACCGACCGCGGCGAAACCCGCGACCTCGCTATCGCCGAGCCCAAGCGCTTCGCGCAAATGACCGCGCAAATGAAAAAGATTTACGCCAGCGTGCAAGAAGACACCCCCGAATGGCCCGCTTGGGAATTCGCCCGTTACGAAGGTCAGCGAATCCAATGGCCGCCCTATCGCGGCGCAAAACGGGTGAAGCCGCACGTGCTAAAAATCCCCGGTGACTTCCGCAGCAACCCACTGCATAAACGGCCATAAGTGCTGCCGGCATCTTGCCGGCAGAGGTTGAGTGTTCGGACTGCCGGCAAGATGCTGGCAGCAAAATTGGCTACTTTGGAATCCGGTTCAGCGTGTAGTACGCCTCGCGGTGCAGGAGTGGGCTACCCTTTGAATCGCGCAGACCATTGGCGTGGAGTTCGTACACGTAACCTTCGCGGAGGTCTTCAACTTTTAGGTGGACGAATAATGCCGTGGCGTCGAGGTCGGCAACTTTTATTTTATGCGCTTTTATGTCCATCGGTTCACCGCCGTATTTTTCATGGTAGGGGTAGGTGTGGCTGGTGAGGGTGTAGCTCTTGGGGTTGAGGGCGGTGGCGGCGTCGACGGGTTGGGTGAAGGTGAGGCGGAAGCCGTCGGGGCGGGCGGACATGGTTTTGATTTCGAAGGGCGTGCGACCGGTCCATTGGAGGCGTTGGAGGCCGTAGCTTTTGGCGCCGAGCGAGTTCCAGCCGCGGTTGCTTTGGCCGATGTACATGGAACCGTCCGCACCCCATTGTAGGCGCAGCGCGGCGCAGTCGAGGCCATCGCGGAAGCGGAAGCACGCGCCCTGATATTCGCCGCCGACTTTTTCCAGAAACACGCGCGACACAAATGACATCGTGAACTCGCCGCAAAAAAGCTGACCGGCGAAGGGGCCGAATTTGCCGCGCGTGCTGTCGGCCAAAATGTCCGTAGTGCTCATGCCCATCTTGCGATAGGGAAACCATACGGCGGGGAGTTGATACGAGGGAATGCGCTGCGCGGCCTCGGCGACAGTAAGATTTTTTGGCAACGGCTGTTTCACTTTGAAGGTAGCGCCGGGGAGTTGGGTGAATTCCAGAGCGTCGGCGTGTCCATGAAACGCGCCGCGCTTCACGTGGATGAGCGGGCAGGAGGGGAACCAGTTGCCCTGTTGGTCGGTGGCAAAGACGTCGCCGGCGAGATTGGTGCCGATGCCTGAGGGCGAACGGAACCCGCCGGACATCGGCGCCCATGAGCCGTCCGGCTTTACGCGCAAGCTCCAGCCGCGCCATCGGTTGTTCGGGTTTGGGCCTTTCCCGATGGAGCAGTTCAGCGCCACCCACATATTCCCCGCCCCATCGACCGCTGGGCCGTAGGCGTACTCGTGATAATTCCCCGTCACGCCCCAGCCCTTGGCGTGCGTGAGGTATTCGTCCGCGCGGCCGTCGCCAGCGGTATCGCGCAGTCGCGTCAGCTCGCTGCGTTGCACGGTGTACAAATCGCCCTTGTGCAGCGCGAGTCCGAGCGGCTCGTGCAGTCCGCTGGCGAATTTTTTATAAACCGGCTTGCCGGTTGAGAGCTTCTCGGCAATCCAAACCTCGCCCTTGCGAATGGCGATTGCCATCCGGTCGCCGGGCAACGCCGCCATGCCGCTGACCTCGAGCTTGAGTTCCTTCGGGAAGGGGACGGTGGTGAGCTTGTAAAAATCATTCTCGGCGGCGAATGAATTGAACCACAGAAACACAGAGAGCACAGAGAGAATCAACCTCTGTACTCTCTGTGTTTCTGTGGTAAAAAATCGTTTCACCATTGCAGTTCCACCTCCAGAATTGTTTTGCCGTTGGCCTTCAGCTTCACCGGCGCGAGGAGTTCGGACTGTTTGCCGATGGACCGCACCCGAGCGGTGGGCGCGATGATAGTGAGTTGTTGGTCGGTAATCCACACGCCAACTTCCTTCGTGCGAAAATTTTCTCCAATCGCCAGGCGCACGGCCAGTTCACCTTCGCCGCCATAAAATTCCATCCGCCGCCGCAGCCCTTTGCCCCTCGCCGTGAGCGTGTCGGTGATTTCTGTTTTACCGTGGCGATATAAAAACGTCGGCGTGCCGTCCTTGGCGAGGCGATAACCGCGGAATTGTAGGCCGCCCTTGGGCCACGGTTTGCCGTCTTGATAAACCGCCACGGCCGGGCTGGGTGGCAGCTTGATAACATTCGTGCCGAGCGGCTTGGCGAGCGGGGTGAAGCGGTTGTCCCACGTGCTTTCGGCGTCGAGAAATTTCCCGCGCCACGCGAGTGCCCAGCCGACCGCCTCGGCATCAAACGCCGCATGCACGCCCGCCGGAAAGCCCACGGCAATCGCGTGCGTGCCCGCGCCTTCCATGAACGTGCGGAACACAATCGGCCGTTTCGCGGGCTTCAGCTCGAAGCCGCCTTTTTTCTCCAAGCCCTCCGGCAGCCGCGTTTGGTCGAGTTCGTTGAGGTAAACCCAAAGGCTGTCAATTTGGCGCGGCGTGTTGCCGCCGAAAATTTTGCTGACCGCCTTGCCCTCGGGCCAAAAGGACGGCATTCGCGTGCCGGGCCGGAAGGCGGTGGGATTGATGAGATAATCCCGAAACCACTCCGGCCGCAGCCGCCCCGAAGCGTGGGCGAGGTCCATCGACTGGATGCCCAGCGACCGCCGCCCGCCGAGCTGATGGCAGGCGATGCAGCTCAGCCCCTTCACGCCCATCAATTCACGGCCGTATTGGTTGCGGCCGACTTTGTTTTCGTTGCCGTGCCGCGGCGTGGGCTTCACGTTGGCGCGCGCATCGGCGTCGGCAAGCAACTTGGGAAGCATCGTTGCGTGGGCCTCGCCGAAGTCCGGCATGCGCGTGGTCATGTACGGCCGTACCCCGCCTTGGCCCCGTAGCACCTTTTGCAACGCCGCCTCCGTGAGCTTAGCACCCACGCCGGTGAGCAGCGGCGGCAATCGCCCCTCATCGCCGAGGTCATTGCCGGTGGTGAGAAAAAACCTGTCGCGTGCCGCCTCCGGTTGGCCGAGCCCATCGCGCGTGTGGCAAGCGGTACAGTTGAGCTGGCTCATGCGGCGATGGGCTTGCGTTCGCGGAGTTTCCTTGCGCGGCTTGGCCCTGAGCGCGGCGATGATGGCCTTGGCCTGCTCCGCGCTAAATTCAAAGAAGGGCACGCCTTTGCCAGGTCGCTTTTTCAGGGTGAGGCATCCCGTTTCGGTTTGGAGTTTGAGTTTGGTCAATGACGTGGCGGCCCAAAGGAACGGAGGCTTAAACGGTTTGCCGGTGGCGTGGCAATTGGCGCAGCGAAGTTTCACGAACAACCCCGCCCCACGGGCGGCCAATTGCTCCGTGGAAAAGCCCTTAACAACAAACGGCTTGAGCGGGGCTTTCGGTTGGCGCGCGCGCAGAAACTCAGCGAGATCGGTTGCCTCCTTTTCGGTCATGGGAAAGCGTGGCATGCGCCCGGCCGGCCGGCTGTGCAATGGGTCGCGCAGAAATTTAACAAGATTGCCGCGCGAGTATTTTTGGGCTAACGCGCCAAGCGGAATGTCCTTGCCGTTGTCCTTGGCATCGGGCGCGTGGCACTGGGCGCAGCCGATGGTCTCGTAAAGTTTTTTACCGGCCTTGGCATCGCCGGGCTGGGCGGTGTCGGCGACTTGCTTCGGCGACATCGTGGCCAGAAAATGTCCCAGCTCCGCAATCCGCAAACCCTGCTCCAGTTCCCCCATGGAATGCATGAGGTCGGGCATGCGCGTGCCGAGCTTGAGATGGTGCGGATTTTTTAGCCAATGATGCAGCCAATCGGCATCCGGCGGATTGTGCTGGGTGAACAGGATTGGCGCGGTCGTGAACTTGAAGCGGGAATCCTTGTTCGCCTGATGGCAGGCAACGCAGTTCAATTCGTTGACCAGTACCTCGCCAGCCGCAGCCAGTTCCGCGGGCGTGTCGCGCATCAGTCGCTCGTATCCGGGCACCACCGGCTGCGCCATCGCCGCGAACAGCGGGAGCAACCACACGATGGTGGCGGCCCAGCGCATTACGACTTTGCGGCGCGGGCTTCGTCGAGCAGTTTCATCCACGGGCCCATGTAATGGCCGTGGTCCCAGAAGGTGCGGCCGCTGATGAGGTTGCCGTCGATGACGCACGGCTCGTCCACAAAAATGCCGCCACATATTTCCAAGTCAAACTTCGCCTTCGGCACCGTGGCCATGCGGCGGCCCTTCACGCAATCGGCGCGGGCGACAATTTCCACGCCGTGGCATACGCTGGCGATGGGCGCGTTCTTTTCAAAAAAGTAACGCGTGATGCGCAGCAAATCCTCGTCTTCGCGAATGTACTCCGGGGCGCGACCGCCACTGTAAAAAATGCCAAGATATTCCTCGGGGTTGATGTCGGCGAAGGCGATGTCCGCGTCCATCGTGTAACCCTCCCATTCCTTGGTGATGGTCCAGCCCGGCTTGTTTTGATGCATCACCATCTGGTACGTGCGTTTCTCCGGCGCGGCCAGCACGGGTTCGTAGCCACCTTCGATCAAACGAAAATACGGATACATTGTGTCCACCGTTTCCGACGCATCGCCGATGATGATGAGAACTTTGGGTTTGTCAGTGTCGCTCATGGATGTGGGGAGTTAAGCCTTAGCGAGACACTTTTCCAAGTACGTTCTCGCGCGGTTGATTTCGGTGGTGCAGGCGGGGGCGTCCTTGAGAATCGGAATGCCGCGCGGGACGGGGTGCATGAAGATGCTGGTGTAACCGTTGTAATTAATTTGCTTGAGCGCCCGGACGATGGGCGTGAAGTCGAGGTTGCCGCGGCCGGGCATTTGGAGAAGTTCCTGTTCCTTGGGCAGTTTTTTCGTGCAACCCATGCCGTGTTGCCACGCGTAAAACATGGCGATGCGGTTGCCGAGGGCCTTGATGAGCGCGGCGTGTCCGGCGGCGTCCACGCCGAGGCTCTCGAGATGGTACGGGGCGAGCGCGATGCCGAGGTGTTTGGACGGTGCCAACTCGGCGAGCCATTTCATGGAGTCGGGCGAGTTGATGAGATTGCTACTGTGGTTCTCGATGGCGATGGTCACGCGCGCCTTCTCGGCGGCGGCGATGTGCGGCTTGAGCAGCTCGGCGAATTTTTTCACCTCGGCCTTGAGTTCAGCGCCCTTGAGGCCGCGACGGCCGCGCCCGCCGCACACGAGCACTTTGGCGCCAAATTTTTTCGCGACGGCCATTTCCTTTTGCAGCTCAAACGGCCCGAGGTCGTAACGCGTGAAGCAGCCGAGGCGCAAAATGCCCTTGGAGGTTTTGTGTTGCTTCAACATCGCGGCAAATTTTTCGTGGCCCATTTCCTCCATCTGCTCGCGTTGATTGCCGTGCACGCGCGGCCAGATGTCAAGGGTGTCCGCGCCCGTCTTGGCGGCTTCGGGGAGGATGACCTTTAACGGCAGCGTGCCGTACATCGATGAGGATAAAATATAGTTGAGACGAAACTTCGGCTTCGCGGCCAAGGCCGGTGTGGCGGCAACGGCTGCGGCGGCTCCGATGAATTGTCGGCGGGAGAGGGTGTTCATGCGGGCGCAATCCTGCGGCCATTTTCCAGAAAAGGCACGCCCAAGTGCATGGGCTCGGTTTCGCCCAGGCGGCGGATGATTTCCGGTGAGTATTGCGTGACGTATGCGCGGCGCATTTGGTCGGTGGTGTTCGGACCGCTATGATGAAAGCTGAGCGAACTGAACACCACCACGCTGCCGGCGGGTACAATCGCCGGGACGCCGGGTGCGTCGCCGAAGTAGCCGGCCTTGTCGCCGGTCGCCACGTCGTGCTCGTGCTCGACCAGCGTGCGGATGCCGATTTGCGAAAACGGCATCACGTGCGCTGTGCCGTTGGCAAGTGTCATGTCGTCGACTGCTGTCCAGCAGGTGACGTAGGGCGTGTGCGGAAAGCCGAGGTAGCCGCTATCCTGATGCCATGAAAACGCCATGCCTTGTTCAGCGGCCTTGACCACGTATTGATCGTAAAACAAAAACGCCGTGTCGCCGAGGGTCGCGCGGCAAATTTCGGCCATCAACTCGCTGAACACAAACTCCGCCAATCGCGGCGCGCGGTCGTATTGTTTGGCGATGTGGTAGCGCTTGCCGCGGTGGCTGATGTGAATGTGATCCGTTCCCAGCCGGTCCATCTCCGCGTGCATCGCTTCGATGAGATGGTCACAGCAATCGCGCAGAATCTCTAAGTGCGCCTCGGGGATAACCCCTTCAAGAATGAAAAACCCCTCCTCGCGAAATTGTTCCTGATGCGTTTTGCTGATCGATGGGTGCACGTTACTTCAGCGGGTTCTCGTACCACACGACGTTTTTGCTTTGTTGGCCGGCGATGAGGATGTCGAGGTCTCCGTCGGCGTCCATGTCCACCAGGCGTATGTCGTAGGCGGCTTGGTCGGTGCCGATGATGTGGGTGGTGAATTTGCCTTTGCCGTCGTTCTCGAACCACGCGGCCTTGCGGCTGAGGTAGGCGCAGGTGGCGCCGTCGATGTCGCCGTCGCCGTCGATGTCGCCCACTTGCAGGCAATGCGGCGACATGAGGTCGGTGTTGATGTTGTGGATTTTCCACTTGGGATTCTCGTACCAAATGAGACCCACGCCGTGGCCGCGTGAGGCGATGATGTCCAGCTTGCCGTCGCCGTTCACATCGGCGGGCATGATGTTCGTTGCGCCAAGGTGCTTGCCGGGGAGGCGATGTTTTTTAAACGGCTTCGTCGGGTCCTTGCCGGCTTCCCACCATGCAAACCATTGGCCCGCGCCGGATTTATCCTGTGGTCCGCCCTTCGCAGCCATCGTAATGTCCAGCCGGCCGTCGCCATTGAGGTCGCCCGCGCCAAGGTAATGGCTGAGCCCCGGCGCATCGCGGTCGGCGAAGATGTGGCGCGTCCAGCGCTTGGCCGTGCGCGGGTTTTTCGGCACTTCCAGCCACACGGCCGAGTTGGGAAACTTGCCGCGCGGTTGGCCACTGTTGGCGAGCAAATCGAGTTTGCCATCGCCATTCACATCGGCCTTGAGCACGCCGTGGACGCCAATGATTTCGTCCTCCGCAATCCGCGCCTTCCACGGGCCGGCGGTGGCGTTCTTGTTCGGCTGCTCGAACCACACGATGAGTCCGGGCTGATACCGCGCCCCAATAAAATCCGCATCGCCATCGCCATCCACATCAAACGTCTCGCCGTGGATAAACGTGTGGTCCTTGTCATCACCGATGAGGTGACGATTCCAATCCGGCGCGACAAACAGCCACGTCTTGCCGCCGCTGTTGCTGATGACATCCACCTTGCCGTCGTCGGTAAAATCAGCCGCCACCGCCACGGCATTAGGTTGGCCCTGCCAGACGACGTGCTTTTTCCAATCCCCCTTCGGCTGTGCGGCTTGGGCGACAAGGGTGGACAGGATGAGGGTTTTTACAAACAGGGTTTTCAGGATGTTCATGATGGGATTAATTCGTGTGTTCGCGGGCATGGCTGACAGTGAAGGCGGCGGGCTTCACGGTGGCCTTTGGATTTTTCAAAATGGGTTTGAGCGATTTGCCTTTGAGGTGCACGGGCAAAAGGCAATCCGCAGAGGTCGGCGAGGAAGAAGGGCTTGCCGGTTTTGGCGGGATGATTTTCCTCCAGCAGATTCACGCCGGCGAGCGCGCCTTGACCGTCGGTGTGGTCTTCGTCTTTGCTGTCGACAATGCGCCAACTTATCGTGCCGCCGTATTTGCCGGCGCGCATGGCGATCGCGGCCGAGATAGATAGTGAAAATACCCGAAAAACAGTAGTGTTCATAAGGATTCACGGCGAGGATACGGCGGCGAGGCTGGAATTGGGAGGATGTTTTTGTTTACATTTTCCGGAGGAATGTTCACCGTTCCTGCGTCTTTTGGCAGTAAGCCACAAAACGCCGATGGAAAAGAAACGCAAATTCGTTCGGAATAATGTGCACTGGGGGAATGTCATTGCGCTGATGGGTACCTTGGCGATCACGGTTTTCGCACTGCCGGTTTTTATTTGGCAATACGGCACGCAGATCAATTGGTGGGTGCACGGCAGCCTCTTTGTGGGGCTCTACATTTTTTCCGGCATGGGCATCACCTTCGGGTATCATCGGCTGTTGGCGCATCTTTCGTTTAAGGTTCGTTGGCCCGTGAAGATGGCGGCGTTGCTGGGTGGTGCCACGGCGATGCAGGATTCTGCGCTCAACTGGTGCTCCGATCATCGGCGGCATCACAAGCACGTTGATCACGAGGAGGATCCGTACAACATCAAAAAAGGATTTTGGCACGCGCACATCGGCTGGATTATGTTCAAGCCCAAGACCGATCCGCCCATGGAAAACGTCAAGGATTTGGCCAACGATCCTTTGGTGTTGTGGCAGCATCGTTGGTGGATTCATTTGGGCATGCTCATTGGGTTCGGTTTTCCGATGCTTGTCGGCGGCCTCATCGAAGGCCCCATCGGCGTGTTGGCCGGATTTCTTATTGGCGGCTGCGCGCGTTTGGTGGCGATGCATCACGGCACATTTTTCATCAACAGCCTCTGCCATTACATTGGCAAACAACCCTATTCCTCCAGCCACACGGCCAAGGATTCCTGGATTACGGCCATCTTCACCTTTGGTGAGGGGTACCATAATTTCCATCACGAATTTCAGCACGACTACCGGAACGGCGTGAAGCCGTGGCAATTCGATCCCACCAAATGGTCCGCTTGGATGCTGACCAAAATCGGAATGGCATCGGATTTGAGGCGCGTGCCCAACGAAAAAATCGATCTCGCGGAGATCAGCCAGAAAAACAAAATACTGGAGCAGAAACTTTCCAGTGCGGCGCAGCCGGTGTGCGAAAAAGCCCAGGCGCTCTTTGCCGAAGCCGGCGAAAAACTGCACGCCGCAGCCGAGGCATGGGAATTGGCCAAAGGAGATTACGGCAAAGCCGCCCAGAAAAAACTCGATCTCACCAAAGAACAACTCGCCGAAGTGCGCACCCAAATGGAAGCCTCCGTCGCCGAGCTGCGCGAAGCCATCCAACATTGGCACGCCGCCCACCAGCAATTGGCCGTGCAGTTGGCGTAATTATTTGGCGTTATTTTCCCTTTGTGTTTGCCCAACGCGCGTTTATAAAAGCGTGCGATGTCTATCCGCGACCAATATGAGGCGGCCCGCAAGGAGTTGCTGGATTTGGGGTTGCGTAATTCTTTGTTGAATTACCGGCATTCCTCCGCTCGCGGTGTGCGCGTGCAGGGCGAATCTTCTGCGGAAATTTTCGAGATTCTCACCCGCAAGGAAAAGGCGATGACCTTTGTGCCGCGCAAAGGGCTGGAAGTGGATCTTTCGCCGCACCTCACCAACGCCCGCCGTCGGTTGGAGGATTTGCCCAAGTGGCCCGCCAAAATCGAATCGGCTGCGGTGTTGGCGGAACATCTCAAGGCGGTTGCCAATGCCATGGGCAAAGTGGTGCACGCGGTGAGCAGTTTGCCGCCGCGCGTGCAGGCGGCGATCGATCGGTCGTCCACGGATGAAAACGAAGCGGCCGGCGAGTTGTTGTTGGATGAAGTGGAGCTGGCGATTCATCAGGCCGAACACGTGCGTGACCGTGTGATTCGCGGCCGTGAAATTCTCAAGCGACCGTTGGAGGCGCGCAAGGCGGAATACCTTTCCAAGTCGCTGGAACGCGAGGTGCGGATTTTGGCGGACGAACATTTGATGCGCGTGGAGGATGCCGCCACCGGCGGGGCGCTGCGTAAGGAATGGCTGCGGCCGCTCACCGAGGGGGAGCTGTGCGACACGCGGCTGCAAACCAACGACACCGATCGCCGGTTGCAACGGCGGTTATTAAACACCTTCCATTCCGCGCGAACTTACATCGAGGAACGTGGCGTGAACGTGCTGTTCCTCGCGCTGGGGATATTGCACTGGCGCGATCCGGATGACCCCAAGCGCGATCTCAAGGCGCCGCTGCTGCTGCTGCCGATGAAGCTGGAACGTGCCGCAGTGCGCGAGCGCTACAAGCTCTCGTACACCGGCGATGACATCGAGGAAAACCTGTCGCTCGCTTCCAAGCTGAAACTAGATTTTGCGCTGGAGCTGCCGGAGTTTCCGCAGATTGAGGATCTGGATCCCAAGGCGTACTTCGAGGCCGTGCGCAATGCGGTTTCCGGTTTGCCAAACTGGGAGGTGGACGACGATGAAATTTATCTTGGCTTCTTTTCCTTCACCAAACAATTGATGTACCGCGACCTCGATTGCGCGTGCTGGCCAGAAACCGACAATCCCATCGAGCATCCGCTGCTGCGCGCGGTGCTCGCCGATGGCTTCAACGAAGCCGGTTCGGCATACGATGACGAGACGATGCTCGACGATCATCTTTCGCCGCGGGACTCCCATCAAGTGATGGATGCGGACGGCTCGCAGCTCACCGCGATCCTCGATGTGAGCGACGGCCGCAACCTCGTCATCCAAGGCCCGCCGGGCACCGGAAAATCGCAGACCATCACCAACCTCGTCGCCCAAGCGCTCGGGCAGGGCAAGCGCGTTTTGTTTGTGGCGGAAAAAATGGCGGCGCTTGAAGTGGTGAAGCGCCGACTCGATCAAGTGGGCCTCGGCGATGCGTGCCTCGAGGTGCACAGTCATAACGCCAACAAAAAGGCGATGATTCAGGAGCTGAAACGCACCTTGAATCAGGGCCGCGTGATTGAGACGTCCGGCGCGGTTTCGGATCTGGAGTTGCTGGGAAATTTGCGTGGCAAGCTCAACGAATACGCCCAAGCCGTGAATCTTCCGCTGGCCCAAACCGGCTACAGCTCATACGAAATTTTTGGCGAACTCATCCATCAACAACGCCAGTTGCAGGGCGTCAACGGTTTGCCTCGCCCCGACTCCATGATCGAAAACCTGAGCGATGTGGCCACCATCCTCGATTGCACGCGCGCGCAGCTCGAGGAACGTACGGTGCTCGTGAGCCGCTTGCAGGAGCACCTTGCCAAGCTCGGCCCGCCGGCGGCGCATCCGTTTTATGGCGCGGGGCTTACGCTGTTGATGCCCACCGATCGCGATCAATTGGCCGCCGAACTGCCGCGCGCGCTGGAGACGGTGCGCGAACAAAAGCGCCGCGTTGGTGCGTTGCGCGAGCGGCTTGGCTTTGGCGCACAGTCGAACCGGATCGATGCCCAGCGTCTGGCCGATATGGCGACACGAGTGCTCAACGCGCCGGACATTCGCGGCGTGAACCTCCGCTCCCGCGCGTGGGAGGATGACGAAACCGCGCTGGATGAACTGGCCGAAACCGGTGGTCAATTCGGCGCGGTTCACGAATCGCACGATGAAAAACTTTTGCCCGAGGCGTGGGGGCGCGATGTGCTCGTGCCGCGGGCGGTGCTGATTGAGCACGGCGAGAAATGGTACAAATTTATCCTCGGCGATTATCGCCGCGCCCGCAACGAAGTACGCGCTCTATGCCGCGCGGGCCAAGCGCCGAAGGATCCGATTGCATTATTGAAACTCTGCGAAACCATCATGGAAGAAACACGCCTGCGCACCGCCATCGAGGCGCAGGCGGAGTTGGGTGCGGAGACGTTTGGCAAACAATGGCGAGGCGCGAAATCCGATTGGCCCAAGTTGCAGATGGTGCGCGACTTCACCACCGCCCAACGTGCCGCAGTGCGGGCGGGCGAGGTGGATGCGGAGCTGCTAAACTTTTTGGAAACCCATCCGGACACCGTGGCGTTGCCGGGGCTGATCTCGGAAATGGAAAACGCCCACACCGCCTGCCGCGCGCAACTCAATCGCGTGTTTGATTTGCTGAAGTTCAGCGAGGAACTGCGAAACGCATTTTTGGACGAACAGGATTTTGACCGGCAAGCGGCGGCGTTGGAGGTGATGATTGCGAATCCCGACCGGCTCGATGAACAGATTTTTTACAATCAAATCGCCGGCGAACTGAATGCCACCGGCCTCGGCTGGGTGCTCGATGGCGCGGCGGATTGGGGCGACGCCAAGGCGCATTTGGTCCATTGGTTCCGCAACGCGTGGTTCGAGCGGATGCTGCACGAACTGCTGGACTCCCGCGAGCCGCTGCGCCGTTTCAGCAGGACGGCGCACGCGCAGGATATCAGCCGCTTTCGCGAGCTGGACAAATTGCTGTTTCTCTTCAACCGCATCAAGCTCGCCGCGCGGCATTGGGAGGGGTTGCCGGTAATGGTGGGCAACGGGCAGTTGGGTATTTTAATGCGCGAATTCGAAAAGCGCGTGCGGCACTTGCCCATCCGCCGCTTGATGGCCAAGGCCGGGCGCGCGATTCAGGCGATCAAGCCGGTGTTCATGATGAGCCCAATGTCCATCGCGAATTATCTGCCGCCGGGCGCGATGAAGTTTGACCTCGTGATTTTTGATGAGGCAAGCCAGGTGAAACCGGTCGACGCGCTCGGCGCCATTCTGCGCGGCAAGCAACTGGTGGTGGTGGGCGACAGCAAGCAAATGCCGCCCACGCGCTTTTTTGATTCCATCGGCGGCAGAGACGACGCGGATGAGGACGACAATCAGCTGGCCGATCTCGAGAGCATTCTCGGCACGATGACCGGCCAACGCGCGCCGCAGCGGATGTTGCGCTGGCATTATCGCAGCCGGCACGAATCGTTGATCGCGGTTTCCAATCAGGAATTCTACGACGGCAAGCTCGTGATTTTTCCCAACTCCAATCCGGCCGATCCCGCGCTCGGCATTAAGTATCATTATTTGCCGGATACTATTTATGAGCGCGGGCAGTCCAGCGCCAATCCGCTGGAAGCGCGCGCGGTGGCCGAGGCGGCGTTTCGCCACGCGCGCGAGTTTCCGGATCTAACGCTCGGCGTGGCGGCCTTCAGCGTGAAGCAAATGCAGGCGGTGCTCGACGAAGTGGAGCGGATGCGGATGAAGGATAATTCGTGCGAGAAATTTTTTGGCGCGCACGAGCACGAACCGTTTTTTGTGAAAAACCTCGAGAACGTGCAGGGCGATGAACGGGATGTGATTTTCATCAGCGTGGGCTACGGGCGCGATGAGGACGGCAAGGTGTCGATGAATTTCGGGCCGCTCAACAGCGACGGCGGCGAGCGTCGGTTGAATGTGCTAATCACCCGCGCGCGTCGGCGGTGCGAGGTGTTCACGAATTTGCGCGCGCTGGATATTGACCTCAAACGCACGTCCGCCCGCGGGGTGGCAGTGTTCAAAAATTATTTGCATTTCGCCGAGACCCAAATGCTGGAAACCAGCGCGGAAACCACCGCCGGCGTGAGCACGCTTTTTGAAGAGGAAGTGGCCGAATTTCTCCGGCAAGCCGGTCACTCAGTGGAGATGAAAGTGGGCACGGCCGGATTTTTTATCGACCTTGCCATCGCGAATCCCGCGCAAACGGGCGCGTATTTGCTGGGCATCGAATGCGACGGGCCGGAATACAATCGTGCCCGCACCGCGCGCGACCGCGATCGGTTGCGCCAACAAGTGCTCGAGGGCCTCGGCTGGCGCGTGCATCGGCTGTGGAGCGTGGAATGGTTTGCGCATCCGAAAGAGGAACAGGCGCGGTTGCTGGCGGCCGTGGAGGCGGCGCGCGATGGCAAGCCGGTGGCGGTGGCGAAGGCATCCGAAAATGCGGATCGATTGCGTGGCAAACGGCTGGAGGAACTGCGCACCATTCGCCGCGAAGCGACTTCCGCAAAACTGACCGGCGCGTTGAGCCAACCGGCGTACCAAATCGCCAAGCCGCGCATTCAGTTGGGCAATAAGGAATTGGTCGAGCGCTCGAGTGAAAGCCTTGGCAAATGGGTTGCCGAGATTGTGCAAATCGAATCGCCCGTGCATCGCGATGAAGTGTACGACCGGTTGCTCAAGGCTGCAGACAAACGCCCCGGCGCGCGCAACGCGGAGGCGTTCGAAAAAGGTGTGGCCCAAGCGGTGGCTGACCAAGCGGTGCGCCTTGAAGGAGATTTTATTTTTGATGCGGCTGCAACGAAAGTGGTGGTGCGCGATCGCCGCAAGCTGGATTCCGGTGATCGCAAGTTTGAACTCGTGGACGATGTCGAGTTGGACGCTGCTATTTTGATGGCCGTCGGGCAAAGTTACGGCATTGAGGCGGAGGATATTTCCATCGCCGCCTCGCGATTGCTGGGCTTCGATCGCACGCTTGAGCCCATGCGCCAACGGGTGGACCAGCGAGTGGCCGCGATGCTGGCGGACGGGCGGCTTGTTGAACGCGACGAACAAATTCATCAACCCGATTGATTATGGCCGACAAACAAACCCAACAATGGCTGAAAAAAAACGTGTCGCTTTACCGGCGTATGCCGGAGGAGTTGCGCGTTGACTTGCTGGAGATGATCCCCGCCTTCATCCGCCAAGTGAAATGGGAAGGCAAATCGGGACAGGACATCACCGAGGAAATGAAAGTTTGCATCGCCGCCGAGGCGTGCATTCCGGTGCTGCGCCTAAAGGACGGTCTGAAGATTTACCGCAAGCTCACGCGGGTGGAGGTGTTTCCCAAAGACCTGAGCCCCATCGATATGCCCGGCGCGGCCGGTTGCGCCACCGATAGCGTGGTGAAGCTGGGTTGGTACTGGGCGGAAGTTGGAATGAACGACGGGCAGGATGGATATAATTTGGTGGTTCATGAGTTTGCCCACGTGATTGATTTTGCCTCACTCGATGGCAAGGCCGACGGCGTACCGCCCTTCGACAGCTACAGCGAATCGCGCGAGTGGGAAAAATTCGTGGCGCAAAATTTTGAGGATTTCCAAAGGGAAACCGGCAAGGACAATGAATCGGTTAGCGATTATGGAAGTTCGAACGAAGCGGAATTTTTCGCGTGCGCCACGGAATCTTTTTATGAGCGGGGTGAGCGATTCAAACAGGAGTGGCCGGAAATCTATGATCGGCTCAAGGATTTTTATGGCGTGGAACCATTGCTATGGCGCGATGATCCGGTGAAGCCCATCACGGTGGAAGAGGAAGTTGAGGTAGAACCCGAAGAGGAGAAACCGGAACCAACCCCGACTGTTCCAGACGCGGGCACGCAGAAGGAATCTCCGTTGCTGGAAGTGAAAGTGGACGAGCGCGGTTTGGGGAACATCACTGAGTATCACGAAAACGGAAAACGCGCCGGGCATTGGGAATTGCGTGATCACGTGTGCGAAGGCCCGTGGCGGCGCTGGAATTCCAAAGGCGAGCAAATCGAGGAAGGTTGGTGCCGCAAAGGCGTGCGCGATGGAAAATATCAGCTCAACCATCCCAACGGAAACAAGCGCGCCGAGGGTGTGTATCGAAATGATCTACGGGATGGTGTTTGGAAATTGTTTCGCGAGAATAGCGAGTTAAAACAGGAGAACCATTACCAACAAGGCGAACTTCTCCGCTGGGAAGTTTGGCAAACCAAGGACAAATCCAAAAAATATGGCGCGTGGGATTAGCCGTTTGCTGCGGTCGGCACTACTTTTTCTTGGGCTTCTTCTTGCCGCGATTGAGATGATCGAGGATGTGTTTGCGGGCAGCTTCATTGAACAACACCGGAGGGATGGGGTCAATTTATTGAAACCAGTTAGAACACAGATTTTCAGGATATTAAATCCTGTTCATCCTGTATATCTGTGTTCAATTCCTCCTTTTCATCCGTGTTCTTTCCCGCTTTGCGCGCGCGGCGGGCTTCGAGGAAGGAGTTGATGCACATCATCACGAACATCAGACACAGCGCGGAAGTGAATCCCTTGGACAACACCGCCGCCGTGTTTGCGGCATCTTTGAAAATCGTAGCCACCGGCCCCACAAATCCGATCACGCCGATCAATGCCGCCACGTGCATCGCTAGCATTCGCATCGCCTCCTGCGCCGCCACCACGCCGCACACAAACATCGCCACGCCCAGCACAGTTGGAATTAAAGCCGTGGGCTGTTCCGCGCCGGTGAAGTAATAGCTACTCAGGCCGATTGCCACCAGCAGCAAGCCAAACACAATTGTCCATCGGGACATCGTCATTTCCAGTCTCCTTTTCTTAATGAGGCTTTTATAATAAACAATCGCCTGAAAATGTCCAACCAAAAAACAGTTCGCCAAATGAATTTTTTCGGGCTATCTCATTTTGTTCATCTATGAAAATCACGCGCATCCAAGTTTATCAAGTTGATCTCCCGCTGCACGAAGGCAGCTACCAATGGGCCGGCGGAAAATCGGTGGCGGTGTTCGACAGCACCGTGGTGGCCCTCGAAACCGACGCCGGCCTCATCGGCCACGGCGAGGTGTGCCCGTTGGGGCCGTTTTATTTGCCGGCGTATGCGGAAGGCGCGCGTGCAGGCATCGGCGAGTTGGGGCCGCATTTGATTGGCGAAAACCCCACGCGGCTCGGGCCTATTAACCGGCTGATGGACAAAGCACTGCAAGGCCATCCTTACGTGAAGAGCGCGCTGGATATGGCGTGCTGGGATTTGCTCGGGCAGGTGAGTGGGCAAAGCGTTTGCGAATTGCTCGGGGGCCGTTTTGGGGATGACTTTATTTTGTACCGCGCCATCTCGCAGGAATCTCCCGAGGCAATGGCGCGCAAGATTGCGGGCTACCGCGAGGAAGGTTACCGGCGGTTTCAACTCAAGGTGGGCGGCAATCCCGATGAAGACATCCAGCGCATCCGCGAAGCGCGCGCGGTGCTGGAGCCTTCGGATAAATTGGTGGCTGATGCCAACACCGGCTGGCTAATGCACGAAGCCGCGCGCGTGGTGCGTGCCGTGCGCGATGTGGATGTGTACATCGAGCAACCGTGCCGCACTTACGAGGAAAATCTCGTCATTCGCCGCCGCACGGATTTGCCGTTCATTATTGATGAAAACATCGACAGCCTCGCGCCATTGCTGCGCGGCCACGCCGATGGCGCGATGGACGGGGTAAATCTAAAAATCAGCAAGCTCGGCGGCCTCACGAAATTAAAACAAGCGCGCGACCTCTGCGTGGAGCTGGGTATCGCGATGACGATTGAGGACAGCTGGGGCGGCGACATCGTCACCGCCGCCATCGCCGCGCTGGCGCACAGCACGCCGCCGGAGTTGCTCTTCAGCTCTACGGACTTTAACAGCTACGTTACAAAGAGCATCGCCGAAGGCGCGCCGCAACGCAAAGGCGGTCGCCTCGCCGCCAGCACTGCGACCGGCTTGGGCGTGCAGCCGCGGATGGAAGTGCTGGGTGAACCGGTGCTGATGATTGAGTAATTTTTGTGCCGAAGGCGCAATCTTCACGCGCGTTTTTTCACGCACACTTGGAATTCATTATTTTCCCGTTGGCTTTTGCACCGCCCCGAGTTGGCACGGGGTTTGCTCTACTTATATTAACGAGGGCTTAGTACAGCCAACAAGTCAGACAAATATTTCGTTGAGGATATAATGGTCTGTGACATGCCTCGAACGAGGGGCGGGCTACCATTTTTTGGTGACCGCCTCTCCTCTTTTTATTATTCAATTTATCAAAGTTTGCACCGGAGGCTCGGCTGGGTTATCTTCGTGGGATGAGATTTATTTTAATCGCATTGGCATTCGTGATGGCCGGCTGCGACACACCCCAAGGCGGCGAGGGCAACACTGGCGACGGCGGGGATTGGTTGATTTCTCAAGCGGGCGAGGCGGGGGTAAAAAAAGATAATCACGGTCGCATTACCTATCTTGATCTTTCCAACAAAGCCATTGCCAACGCGGACTTGGCGGACATCGCAAGGCACACGCAGTTGCGCGAATTGTATCTCGCCAAAACGGGCGTGGGCGATGAAGGGCTGGCGCATCTGCGGCCGCTCAGGCAACTGCGCATCATTAGCCTTGCCGACACACAGGTCACCGATGCCGGTCTCAAGCATCTTGCGGCTGTGCGCTCGCTGCGGCAGATTTTTCTGTACCCAACCAAGGTGACCGATGCCGGCGTGGCTGAACTCAAAGCCGCGCTGCCGGGTGTGCAGGTGCGCTATTAATAAGGCTTGAACCGCGCGCCTATTGGGCTAGAGTCCGCCGCGTATGCAATTTTTCAAGGCATTTGCAGTCATCCTCGCCATGGCCGTGGCGATGGGAGTGACTATTCTCATTATGGTAAAGGGCGAGGGGCTCCTCTCGATGGTGCCGTTGTTTGCCTATCTCGTCGGCTTCATTTACGCCTTCGCCAAGTACGGCTGCCTCGTCGAGGAAGAGCACTAGGC
>JAPKDK010000135.1 GCA_028872645.1 Verrucomicrobiota bacterium | reverse complement strand
TATCCTGTGAGCAAGGCGGCCCGGGACGGCCAGCAGCGGGCGGTGTTGTAGAACTGGGTGAAGCGCAGACCGTTCTTGGCCAGACCATCGAGATGGGGTGTCTCGATTTCCCCACCGTAGCAACCAAGGTCGGAATACCCCATGTCATCAGCCATGATTAACAAAACATTCGGCGGCTTGGCCTGAGTCCAAGGGGTAAGGAGAATTGCTACAAGGCAAATGAGGATTCGCATGGTTGAGAGTAGTTTAAAATCAAGCCTCTCATGCGTCGAGGCTTTGCTTGCACAGAATCGTGAGCCGTGTATTTTCCCCCCCACACTATGAAGCGTATCCTTTCCTTACTCATCTGTCTTTTCAGTTTTTCAGTTCAAGCAGCTGACCGACCGAATATCCTCTGGATTTATCTGGAGGATGTGAGTGGCTGGTTTAGTTGTTATGGCGATAAAATCATCAAGACACCCAACTTCGATAAGCTGGCAGCCAGTGGTATTCGTTTTGACCGTTTCTATACTCCCGCCGGTGTGTGTTCGGCGACTCGTTCCTCCATCATTGTGGGCGTAATGCAAACCAGTTTCGGAATTCATAACCACCGCAGTGGACGGCCTGATTTTCGTGGCAAGAGTATGGGTAAGGACTTCGATGACATCCGTTTACCCAAAGGGGTAAAAACCCTGCCCGAAATTTTCCGCGCCAGCGGTTACTGGACCTTCAATGAAGGCGGCAAGGACGACTACAATTTCAAGCATGACCGGGATGACATGTATAACGATCCAAAAACCACACGTAGCCGCAAGGGAGCACCAGCAGCACTGATCGCCGGTGAGTGCTGGAAGGGGCGCCAACCCGGCCAACCCTTCTTTGGCCAGGTACAATTAAAGGGAGGGAAATTGGGCAAGCGTGCTCCCACTGTGATTGATCGCGCGAAGGTTTCGGTGCCGCCCTACTATCCGGATATCCCGGAAGTCCGTGAAGAAATTGCCCATCACTATGATTGTCTACTCAAGACCGATGAACAGGTGGGTGAAATCATTGCCGCCCTCAAACGCGACGGGTTGTATGAGAATACACTGATCATATGCTTCAGTGATCATGGCTATAAACTGCACCGCCATAAACAGTTCCTTTATGAAGGGGGCATCCAAATGCCCATGATGGTGGCTGGGCCGGGAATCAAACCCAAACAAGTGCGTAAGGATTTAATTAGCGGCATCGATATTGCCCCGGCCTGTTTGGCTGCGGCTGGGATCAAGATCCCAAAATATATGGAGGGCGCGAATTTCCTCAGCCCAGATTACCAACCACGCAAGTTTGTCGTGGCCGCCCGTGACCGGTGCGACTACACCATTGAACGCATCCGTGCCGTGGTGACCCCGCGCTACAAGTACCTGCGTAATTACCTGATCGACCGCCCCTTCATGCAACCCAGCTACAAGGACCACTGGCCGGTTTCCCAACGATTCCTCGAAATGATGGCCAAGGGGGAAATGAATGAAACCCAGCTCATTTTCTTTGGACCCAAGAAAAGCCCAGAAGAACTCTATGACTTAAACAATGACCCACACGAGATCCATAATTTGGCCAATGATCCCAAGCACAAGAAGGCATTGACCCAACACCGCAAGCTACTGGCTGGCTGGATCAAGGAAACTGGTGACAAAGGTCAAGCGACTGAGAGTGATGCTGGCCTACTGGCCACTCTTAAGCGCTGGGGCGACAAATGCGTAAACCCTGAATACGACCGGGTGCGTGCGAAGCTAAAGCAGTAAGACCCTTAGTTCTTTAGCTTATTTTATTCCGGTTACACCTTCCACTCACCGCGGTAATTGCGCGTGAGCCACTTGGGATCGCCGCCCTTGGCGAACGTGTTCTTCTTTGGATTCCACGCAATGGCCTCCTGATTATAGTAGGTCTGATTCAAGAGATGACAGGCAATTGAAGTGCGTGCACCAACGATCTCATTGGTGATCGGTTTTTCGCGACTCTGCATGGAGTTCAGGAAATCACCAACGTGGTTGTTGCTATCATAAAGCTTCACCTTGGCGTCCTTCAGGTACTCAGCCTCAATCCTGTCCAGCTCCTGGTTCAGATTCACTTTCTCCCCCCCCTGATTACCGGCAACATGTTTGTCGCCCAACCACAAACCGAGGCGGCCACGGTGACATTCCACCCGACCATCAGTGCCGTAGAAGCTCGAGCCCAGGCCCGCACCGTGCATCATGTGGATGCCGCCCTCATAAACCAGCTGCGCACCCTTCATCGCCTTGGGATCCTTGGCGGGAATCGTGGCGACAGGGCCACTGCTATCCTTGTTAAGGCCCCACTGGATAATATCAATCATGTGCGCGCCCCAGTCACACACCATGCCTCCACCATATTCCTTATAATTACGCCAGTTGGGGAAATGCCCGTGTACACCGCGTGGGCTCAAGACGGAGCTGTAACCGCGCATGGGCCCCGGGCCAATCCACATGTCCCAGTCCAGACCTGGCTCATCCTTTTCAGTCTTCAAGTCACAGGGCTTACCGGGTCCACCGATATTGACTGCGGTGCGCTTCACTTCCCCAATCACTCCATTACGCACCAGCTCGCAGGCAACGCGGAATCCGCGTGAGGAACGTTGCATGGAACCGGTCTGCAAAACGCGTTTGTTGTTCTTCACTGCCTTCATCACTTCCACCGATTCATGCACGTTGTGGGTCAGGGGTTTCTCGCAGTAGACATCCTTGCCTGAATCCAAAGCGGCAATCGTCTGAATGGCATGCCAGTGATCCGGGGTAGCAATGCACACGGCATCAATATCCTTGCGGGCAATCAACTCACGAAAATCCTCGTAGGCTTTACAGTCCTTGTTCTTCTGGCGGGCATTGGCCTTATCCCGTGCAGACTCACGCCGAGTGGTATCGCAATCGGAAACCGCCACGCAGATGGCTTCCTTGGCCCCCATGAAGCGGTTCATTAACCCCCCATTCTGTTTACCCATCCCGATGAAACCCACGGAGATCTTATCATTGGGCTTTACCTCGGCTGATAAAATGCCTGAGGGCAGGATAAAGGGAGCACTGGCAACGGCGGTAGACTTAAGAAAATGGCGGCGCGAAAGATGGGGATTCTGCATGCGCCGAAGCATAGCAATCGCCACCCCGGGGGAAAGCATTTTTTACGGTGAAACTCTCTAAAATTATTTAACCACCATCACGCCCTTCATGATGGTCCAGTGACCCGGGAAGCTGCAAATGTAAGGGTATTCACCGGGCTCAGAAGGCGCCATAAAGCGCAGGGTTTCCCCGGCAATGGGTGGCACCATCTTGGTGTGGAACAGTACCTTGTCGCTCTTGGGTATGTACTGGCCACTCTTGGCGGTCTCCGGATCGGCCGCCATGCGGGTAGCCGCCAAGCCCACCTCATCGCCTGAGCCGGGCTTCACAATCACCAGATTATGTGGCGTGGCATCAGGATTAATGAATTCCAGTTTCACCGGTTGGCCTGCCTTGACCTCAAAGCGGGTGATATCATAGAGCATGCGTTCCTTAACCGCAGTGATGCGCACGACCTTTAGGTTTTTCTGGGTATCAAACTGTGCGTCCTTCGCCGAATAATGGGCATCGGGAGCAATTTTTGTATTCTTGGCAAATTCACTAATGAACTTTCGCAGGGGCGCATTGTTCATGGTGAGGTGATGATTGAACTGCCAGTGCGGTAACATGGTAGCGGCTCCCAGTGCCGAACGCATGCCGTAAGCCAGGTGTCCACCATGTGGATGCTTGGTGGTGTCAGCTAAGGCATCCATGGCTTTGGGTGTGCCAATGTAACTGGTGGCAATAGCTGCTTCCATGCGCACAATCGGATCCTTGTCATTAGCCGCCTTGCGTAACCGCGCATCGCCATCCTTGAAACTAGCGTGCCAGTAGCGCAGCTGGTGGGTGGCCGCTGCGCGCGCCTCAGGTTTTTCGCAATCGAGTAATTTAGCCAGCAGCTTGGTGTTCTCTCTCTCGATATTGCGGTACATCCACACCGCCTCCATCTGGTGATGGCGGTGACGAGTATCTTTTGAATCTAATGCTCCAACCCATTTATCGAGTACAACTTTTACCTCTTGTGGGTTACGTTCGCGCAATTCGCGTTTAGCCCAGTAACGGTAGCGGTACTCGGGCCGCTTCAGGATATCGATCAGTTTACCAACAGGTTCTCCTGCTATCTTTGGAGGAGTGGCGAGCTTCGCACCCTTGGGCACGATACGCCAGATGCGGCCGCTCTTGCGATCACGCCGTTCATCACGCAAGGAATACTGTGCGTGTCCCTTGATGGGGTTGTACCAGTCGCACACATACATTGCACCACGCGGGCCATAACGCAGATCCACTGGAATAAAACTCAGGTTGGAAGAAAAAATAATGTCACTCACATACTCCTCGTCATAACCAAACTCAGTCTTTTTCCATTTATGAAACTCCACGCGGTTGGTCGGCTTATAGCGAACCTTCACGTAGCCTCCCTGCATTTCCTTGGGCCAGGACTTGAAATCTACAAATTCCTGACCACAGGTTCCAGAGTAGGCGCGCAACCCGGCCGGTCGCGAGTGTTGCTTGGGATACACCGGATCCAATGCGTGAAAAGCCTGCGCGTAGATGGGGTGACTGGCGACGTGCTGGCCCCAGTCATCAAACGTAACGCCCCAGGGATTGGTACTATGGTAGGTACCAAAACTGGTCAGGCGATGCAGGCGCGGCTCGAAGCGGAACCAGCCGCTATTCTGCTGCCGCACGGGGCCGTAGGGTGTCTCAATCTGGCTGTGGTGAAAGATGGATTCGCGGAAAACCAGATCGCCATCCGGGCTCCACACAAAATCATGCAATGCGTGGTGCGAATCCTCGCAGCCAAAGCCGGTGAGCACCTTCTCACGATAATCCGCCTTGCCATCGCCATCGGTGTCCTTAATGAAACTCATGTGCGGCTCCTCACTCACGTACACGCCGCCATCGCCGAATTCAAAGGACAATGGAATCTGCAGGTCATCAGCAAACACTGTCGATTTGTCCGCTTTGCCATCACCATCAGTGTCCTCGAGAATCACAATTTTGTCGTCCGGTTCGTTGCCCGGGTACACGTGCGGATAAGTTGTCGAGCAGCTCACCCACATGCGCCCACGGGAATCCCAACGCATCTGAATGGGGCAGGCAATTTCCGGGAACTCCACCTCACTGGCAAAGAGGTTCACCTCAAAGCGCGGATCGACCTTGAAAGCCTTGAGTTCATCGGCCGGGCTCATCCATTTATTGGCACCACGACTCGCGGTGGTTGTCGGCAAAGGCGGCACATTAGAGTCATCAATTTTCGCCGGCACTTTTTTGCCCTGCGCGAGATCCCAAATGCGTCGGTCACGGTTCTGCACCATGATATCAAAATTCCGCATGGCCGGCAGAAAGTCGAGGTAGCCGTAACTGCGATTGCGACCGCCAGTGTAGTAGAAGGTGTTGACGGGACGGTAACGGCGAAAGAACTGCTTGTTCTTTTCCTGCACCACCGCACGAACAGCCTCATTTACCGTCGGTGCCGACTTGCCAAAAGTCTGCTTGAATAGCTCACTGCCAAGCAGGCGATAGCCTTCGTCATTCAAGTGACAGCCGTTAATGGTAAGATCGCTTCCACCTGAGGCCATCGCCTTTTCCGTCGGCGCAAAGGCATCCACAAAGCCTACATTTTGAGCCTTGGCCACCTCACGCATCACCTTGGTGTAGGCGGCGATATTCTTATTGTTGCGATCTGCCGCCGCCACACCTTTCACGTTCTCATTGGCGATGGGGGAAACCAGAACAATGCGCGGCCCGGTTTTGCCGTTGAATGCCTTGGCCTTCAGGGCCGCCACATAGGTCATGAGCTTCTGTCGGAACTCCGGCAGACCTGACTCGCCCGCGAATGATTCGTTGAATCCGTATGCCGCAAATATCACGTCGGCCTTGGCGATGGTGAGGTGCTGTTCCACATCAGCAAAGTTGGCCGGACGCGGTTCGGTGCCTAGCGCATCGGCCGCCCACGTGAGGTTACGCACGGTGAGTTGGTGTTTCGGGAAGGCCTGCTGCATGGCCGCCTCGAAGTAGCCAAAGTCCTGCGCGCGATCCAGAAGCGTGTTGCCGATGAAGGCAATGCGTGTGCCTTGGGCCAGTGCCAGCGGCAACTGCGTCTTGAGCGGCTCGGTCGATCCGGGCCGTGGCGCGCTCTTTTCAAAGATGGCGTACTTGGCCAGCTCCGGATCCTTGGGCTCAGCCTTTTTGCCGGTCTGTTTATTCCTGCCATCTTTGGAATTACCCTTTGGCTTTTTGGGTTTCTTTTGGGCATCTACCCAAAACACTGGTTGAACCAGCAACGACAACACAAAGCAAAAACGCAATAGGGAATGCATCGGCCGAACCTAGCGGATGGACGGACCGGTGGCAATGAGTTGCTGGAAAAGTTAAGGATTGCTGGGCAAGAGAACATTCCTCCCTGACAACTTGCCCAGCGTTACCCTGAAGTGTTACCCGCTTGCAAGGGGTATAAGTTGAGTGCTGAAGAAAACCCCTTTGGCACCGGTGCCACAGATTTACTGCACCAAAACTCGTGGCGTTTTTTTAGTCGTTATGCCGCGTGATATTCTCGCAATTCCTCAATCATCTCATTCACGTCATGAAAGCGTTTTTTGGTCTCCTTCTCCAGTGCCTTGCAGCAGATTGCCTCAAGTGCTGCGGGGATATCCCGATCCGGCGCTGCTTCACTGGGCTTTGAAAAAGGTTCGTTCAGGAGTTTTTTTGTCACCTCGCTGACGGTTTTGCCGGAAAGCATTTGGCGGTGCGTGAGAATTTCGAAGAGGACGTTGCCGAGGCTGAAGACATCCACGCGGGCATCGATGTGGGCGTCGCCGCGCGCGAGCTCGGGCGCCATATAAAGCGGCGTGCCGTAGCGACGGCCCACGGGGGTGAGGGCGGGGTCTTCATCGGCACCCATCTCGGCGGTGGCCAGCTCGGGTTCGCCCCACACTTTGGCAAGGCCCCAGTCGATAACGAGGGCTTCGCCAAAGCCGCCGACTAATATATTAGCCGGCTTGAGATCGCGATGGATGACGCCGTGCCGATGCGCGTAGGCGACGGTTTGGCAAACGGAAATTAAAATATCCACCTGCGCGGCAAGTGGGAAAGCGGCGGCGGTGCGTTCGTCGCCGGCTTTGAGGGACTCGATGATGCTGCGCAGGTCACGGCCGCGCACGTGTTTCATGGTGAAAAATAAATTACCGTTGCGATCGCGGCCGAGTTCGTAGAGCGGCACGGTGCCGGGATGAGCGATGTTGGCGGTGACGCGCGCCTCGCGCAGGAATCGTTGCGTCTCGATTTCGTCTTCGCGCAGGTGGTCGTGCAGGGTTTTGTAAACGACCGTGCGGCGGAGGTTTTCATCGAAGCACGAAAACAATTTCGCCGTGCCGCCTTCGATCATCGGTTTGAAGTTCGTGTATTTCAGCGAACCGCTTTTCCAATGCAGCGCGAATTTCTGGTCCGTATCCGCCAGACGAAAAAAACCCTCGCCCGGCGTGGCGAACAATGCCTCGTTGTCGTCAGCCAAAATAGCCTCGTCGCACCCTCGCCCCAAACCGGCTAAAAGACAAACCCAATGCCAAACTTGAAGGTGCTGCCGTTGCCGTGGTCGAGCACGCCCTGTCGATCGTAAAAATCGTGCTTCCACTCGA
>JAPKDK010000134.1 GCA_028872645.1 Verrucomicrobiota bacterium | reverse complement strand
TTTGAGATGCTGGCGTACCCGAACCGAACCCACTCCATCCGCGAAGGCAAGGGCACAACGCTGCATTTACGCACAGCGATAACAGATTTTTTAGGGCGCACGCTTCCGGCGGGCGCTCAGTAATTTCCTAAAAGTAACCGGGGCCAGCTCGGGTTGATCGATCCATTTGCCGTAGAAAACTTTATTCTGATATCGGGCCACGTCACGATCAGCTTCCCTTTGCCAGATCTGCGAGTGCAATGGAGTGTTATAGTAGGCGGGGTTGGGGTTAGCATGATAAGCGTTCTGGATGGCCTTGAGAGCCGCCTGTTTATGGGCGCGTGAGATACGAGAATGTTTGGCGATAGACCGGCTCAGGACATTCAGGCTCGGCTGGTCAAAATGAAAAAAGGCAATCCGCGAGGGGGTGCAGGAATAAAACAGCTCACGCGGGGAAGGATCAAGCGTTGATGAGTGAGGGCGGTAATGCTCGAGTTCCTCCATCGCGGCAGCGGTTTTGTAAATGCCGTTATCAACGTCGTCGTCAATCACGCGGATGACTTTGCGCGGTTGGCGGTAGGGGAAATGATGAATGTAAAGTTTGTCATGATACATCAGGATCACCCCGCGCCCGTCGGGGTTGCCCGTGGAGTGCGCGACAGCGGGCACATAAATTCTTGCCCCGGACAGAATTGCGCCATCCTTGAACTTGAGTTTTAGCTCATCGGCGGCATGAACAAACAGGCTGAGTACGAAGAATGAAATTAAAAGGGAGGGTCGAATCATATACCAATGTAACACACGCGCGCCCATTTCGCTAGACAATCGCCGAGCAACTGCTAGCTTCGCCGTCCACCTTTTATGCCCATGAAAAATTATCTTTTACGTTTGATTGCCCTGGTTATTGTGATGGTTTCGCCAGTCCAAGCTAAGGACCAGCGGCCGAATATATTATTTGTCTTCAGCGATGACCATGCTCCCCACGCAATAGGTGCCTACAATGGCTGGCTGAAATCGGTGAACCCAACGCCGGAAATTGACCGCTTGGCGAAGGGCGGAATGTTGTTTGAAAAAAGTTTTTGTTCCAACTCCATCTGCGGCCCGAGTCGCGCGGTGATCATGACCGGTAAGCACAGCCACAAGAATGGCTTCATGAACAACGGCAACAGCTTCGACTGGACTCAGCAGATTTTTCCCAAGCTGTTGCAAAAGGCAGGATACCAAACGGCCATCTACGGCAAGAGCCATCTCAAGGGCCAACCGCAGGGGTTTGATGACTGGGCGGTGCTGCCGGGGCAAGGGCTTTATTATAATCCGGATATGATTTTCCCCAACGGCCGAAAGCGCATCGATGGCTATTGCACGGATGTGGTAACGGATCTTGCGGTGGAGTGGCTCACCAAAAAGCGTAAGGATGACCAACCCTTCATGATGATGGTGCAGCACAAGGCGCCGCATCGCAACTGGATGCCCGCGATGCGCCATCTGCATCTGTACGACGACATTGAAATCCCCGAGCCGGCCACGCTCTTCGACCAATGGAAAGACAACGCCCCGCCCGCGCGCCATCAGGAACTGGAAATCGACCGACACATGGATTTGAACTACGACCTTTTCGTTGACCTCACGCCTGATTACAATCAGCCCGCATCGCAAAAGCGGCAGGATCGTTCCGCATGGCGCAACATGAAACGCATGTCGCCCGCGCAGTTGAAAACCTGGCGCGCCGCGTACGCCCCCAAGGATGCCGCATTTCACAAGGCCAACCTCTCCGGCAAGGCACTCGTGCGTTGGAAATTTCAACGCTACGCGAAAAATTATTTGCGCTGCGTAAAAGGCGTCGATGAAAGCGTCGGCCGACTGCGCGCCACGCTCAAGGACTTGGGCCTCGCCGATAACACCATTGTCATCTACTGCTCCGATCAGGGTTTTTATATCGGCGACCACGGCTGGTACGACAAACGCTGGATGTACGAGGAATCGCTGATGATGCCCTTCATCGTGAATTGGCCGGGCGTCACCAAGCCCGGCTCGCGCGACACGCATCTCATCCAAAACCTCGACTACGCCGAAACCTTTCTCGACATCGCCGGCGCGAAAATCCCCGCCGATATGCAGGGCACCTCACTCGTCCCACTGCTCCGCGGGCAAAACCCGAAAGACTGGCGCTCCAGCATTTATTATCACTACTACGAATACCCCAGCGTGCACATGATCCCCCGCCACTACGGCATCCGCACCGAGCGCTACAAGCTGATGCACTTTTATCAGTTTGGAAATGAATGGGAATTGTACGACCTGCAAAGCGATCCCGATGAGCTGCAAAATCTCTACGGCAAAAAAGGCACCGGCAAGCTCGCCGCCGATTTAAAAAAACAACTGCGCACCCTGCAGAAACACTACGAGGACGACAGCGATATTTCGGAAAAGCCAAAAGAGTGGCAGGACAAAGTTCGCCCCGGCACAGCCACGAAAAATTAAAGCCCGTTCACCACGTTGTCCAGCGGCTGGTCCAGCACGGCTTGCTTGGCGATGCGAGCGGAAGTGGTGCGCATTTCGATCATGCCCTCCACGCTGCAAAATGCCGCGTGACAGGTGGCGATGAGATTGGGCGTGCGCGCTTCGGCTTTCGTTTTCAGCGGTTCATCCTCAATCACATCCAGCCCCGCGCCGGCGATGACGCCCTTGCGCAACGCCGCCAGCACCGCCTTCTTTTTGATGACGCCCCCGCGCGCGGTGTTCACAAGATACGCAGTCGGCTTCATCAGCGCCAATTCCTTTTCGGCGATGAGATAGTGCGTCTCCGCGTTCAACGGACAATGCAGCGAAACCACGTCGGCTTGCTTCAGCAGCTTGCTCAAAGAATCCGCGCGCCCGATGCCCAACGCCTTATGCGTGCCGCTCGGTAAATAAGGATCGTGAAAAACCACGCGAAAGCCGAGTGCTTTCGCGCGCAGCGCACACGCCGTGCCAATGCGCCCAAGGCCGACAATGCCGAAGGTGAGTGTGCTCAGCCGCCGCAATTTTTCCTTCACGTGCAGTTTCCATCCGAGCGACATTGCCTCGCGATGCAGCGGGAAAAGCTGCCGCACCTGCGCCATGGCCAAGGCGATGGCGTGGTCGGCCACCTCCTCGGTGCCGTAATCGGGTACGTTGCAAACTGGAATTCCCCGGCGCGCGGCGGCGGCGATATCCACCGTGTCGTAGCCCACGCCATTACGGATGAACACGCGGCAGTTCGTCATCTTCGCGATGGAGACCTCGGTGACCGTCGTGTTTTGCCAGAGAATAATCGCGTCGGATCTCAAAATGGCCGGCGTGAAATCCGCCTCGGTGGCGGCCAAATAATATTTCACCACGGCGGCCTTGCCGATGGTCTTGGCCTCCAGCTCCGCGCCACTGTTACTCGCGGGCGCGGGTTCCCAGTCCACGACGGCCACGTGCGGTTTTCTTTTCCGGGCAGGCATGCGCGATGTGATACAGCAACGCGCACGATGTGTCCATGCTGGGGCGTCCTACTTTTCCGGCCAGCCGAATTCCTTGCGGGCCTTGACCGTGAGGCGGGCGGTGGTCCACTCGGGGTGCCAGGTGAAGTCGACGACGACTTTGCGGATGCCGTTTAGCTTGAGCAGGCGTTCGCGGATGCCTTCGCTGACGCGGCCGCCGCCTTGGGTGACGAGGAATTGATACACCGGCCGGCCGCGGTGGGGCATGGTGACGAGCACGTGCGCGACGCCGTCGCGGATGCGCAGGTCGTACACGTAGCCGAGGTCGACGATGCCGCTCTTGATTTTGTAAATCTGGTCGTCGCTGACCTCGCGGAGGATGTCCCACGCGGCGGGCTTGAGCGGGGCGGTCGCGGGGGTTTCGCCATCGCGCGCGAGGCGGCCGTTGGCGCGGGCGGTTTTCACCTTGGCGAGGTCGGTGCGGACCTCCGGCGGCTGCAGCAGGCGATGGCGCAGTTGCTCCACTTCGCGCGCGCCGGTTTTCTTCGCGAAGGGTGCGATGGTGTAGGCGTTCTTTTGGTGGAAGGACGCGCCGGTTTTCAGGTCCGCCGTGTTGGCGAGGTAACGGGCCCACAATTGGCCATGTCCGTCGTAGTGTAGCGTGGCTGTGCCGCCGTGTGATAGGCCCTCGAAATTTTTTGCGGTGTGCTCGAGGCGCAGCGCGATGAAGGCGTCGCGGCTGTCGCGGTGATAAAAACCGACGCCCCACATATTATCCGCGTGCTCGCCGGGCACGGCCCCTTCGTGCAACCGACCCATCGCATCGAGCCACACGGAGTTCGTGAACGAGTACCCGGAGAAGACCCACTCATCATCGCGCATCGCCTCGATGTGCATGTCCTGAATGACATCAAAGCGGCCTTCTTTTACAAACCACGGCTGACCCGCGTAAAACACATAAGTCTGGTCCATGTGCATGCGGCTGGGCGTGTAGAGCGGGTGGATGGGGCTGTGCGGAAAACCCCAGCGACGCACGCGCACGCAGAGCGGCCCGCGCACCACCTCGAAGTTTGGGCACGCGGCCCAGTTGCGCATGCGCAATTTTTGCCAATGGCCGGGGTCAACGTAGTCGCACGACCAGTCGATGGTGGGCGGCTCGCCGTGGCCCTTGCCCCCGGCGGCAATCTCGAGGCCGTGCTCGCGCATGCAGCGCAGCCGCACGAGCTGGCCCATCTGTTTGGAGAGGTTGGCGACGTAGTGCTGATTGGCCACGTCCAGCCCGTAGCCCTCGCCGGTGACGCGCAGGTCGCTCTGGTAGCGCGGCAGCTCGGCGTTTGGATTGCCGTAAAATATTAGATAGCCCGCGTTGCCATGCATCGGCACATCAGCGGGGATGACCAGCATGCAATGCCGCGCCGCGCACGGCCTCCGAATGCACCTGCGAAACCACTTCCGTCAGTGAGCCGTCCACACCGATGCGCGCCACGCGTACCTCACGCTGGAGGTCATTCACCTGCGCGTCACGAAATGCCACGGGAATCTCAACCGGCTCGCGCCGCCGCGCGAGGCCAACAGTCTCGAAGAGCGTCAGCGGTTTGGCGAACGCCCAACCCTCGGCCCACTTCGCCCACGGCTTGGGCAGGTCATCAAATGCCAAAAAATCATCCGCCCCGATTTGCAGTTTCGGCAGCGCGGCATCCGACTGCCGCTCAAGCGACAGCGTGTCTTTCACCGACTCGGCCAGCGACATCGCGAGGTCGTGGTCACCCTTCGCATGCGCCGTCGCCAACAACCGCAGCTTCACTGCCACGCTGTCGGTGCGATCTCTATACGTCACTTCATCGGCCATGGGATCCTCACTTGCCTTTGCGCAACTCCAGCATCGTCTCGCCGAAGGCGCGGCCGATTTTTGAGAAGGTGAGGGTGCTTCCGAGGTAATGGTACGGCCGGTCGGAGCCGATTTTTTTCCACGCCTCGAAGTTGTCGCGCCATGTCGGATAGGCGGCGTCAGCTTTTTTGTCCCAGTATACATCCGTGGGAATGGCTTTCACGTTGCCTTTGAATGCGGCGATGTCGTTCATCGACAACTGCGCTGCTTTCACGAGGGCCATGTTGCCTTGGGCCGGTTTGAAACCGTTCTGCCCCATGAGGCCGATGACGAAGGGGAGGTTGGGCGACTTCAAATCCTTCCGCACGTCACGGATGAAATTCGCCATATTCGCCGCGTACTCATCCTGATATCCGTTGTACATATCGTTCCAGCCTTGGAACCACACGAAACCGGCGATCTCATAGCCGCGCCCGTCGTATTCCGGAAAGCGCTGCTTGAATTCCTTCAGCGTCACCGTAATCTCCTCCATCATCAGTCGGTAAAAATGGCCGTAGCTTTCCTCAACCTGTTTGTGATACTCGTCGTCCTGGGCTTTGCGAATGGCATCGAGTGAAGCGCTGCTCTGGGCCTCAATCTCCTTGCGTGTGATTTTTGGATTCTCCTTTTTCGCCTTGTTCCATTCATTGCGAATGAGGTTGTTGTATTCGCGCTTAACCATATTCTCCACGGACTCCGCAATCTTTTCCTTGGACTGCAGTCCCGAACTCGGCGGCCGGAAATCGCGCCCGATGCTTTTGCCGCCCCACGCCGTCTTGATGATGAGCACCGGCTCAGCGTAGTGATTACCTACCGTGTTACCAAACTCCAGCTCCGGCCCAATGCGCCCCGGCGAGCCGTAGCCCACCGTCAGCTTGCCACGTCGGTTCAGGTAATTGATCCAAACATCATCGCGCTCGATGTACTTCCCGTCCTTGTGCAAGTGCGCAAAAAACGCCTTCGTCTCCGGCGCCTTGATTTGGTGATTCAACAACGGGTCGATCCCGCCCTTGCCCTCCATATTCGATTGACCGGCCAAGATGAAAACCTTCACCAGTTTCTTCTCCGCCAAAGCAGAAAAATTCAAAACGCAAACGAGAGTGAACAAGAGAATTTGTTTCATGGAATTCATGGTGTGCCCCAAGGCTATCGGACCCTCGCGCGCCCGCAAGCGAAAACGCTATTTTGCTTTGCTGCCGCGCGCCCTCTGCTAAAATCCGCCCGGCGTGGAACGCAAAATTCTCATCCTCACCGAGGGCCTCACCAACCCCAACTCGGCTAAGACCGCGTGCAGCGTCATTCGCTATCGGCGCGATGAAGTGGTGGGCGTGCTCGACACCACCGTGCCGCCCCAACCCGCGCAGGCGCTGCTCGAGGTGGGCGGCGATTTGCCCATCGTCAATTCCCTCGACGCCCTGCCCGAGGCCAACGTACTGCTCATCGGCATCGCCCCCACCGGCGGCGGCTTGCCCGCGCCCATGCGCGCGCTGGTGCTCGCCGCCATCGCGCGTGGGATGGATGTGGAATCCGGCCTGCACGATTTTTTGAATGACGACACCGAGTTCGTGGCCGCTGCGAAAACAAGCGGCGCAACCCTGCTCGACCTTCGCGCCAACGACGAACGCGACGTTGCTCAACGCAAAAATATTTCCGATGATTGCCTCCGCATCCACACCGTCGGCCACGATTGCAGCCTCGGCAAAATGGTGGTGTCCATCGAACTGGCGCGCGGCTTGAGCGCCGCGGGCGTGGACGCCAAGTTCATCGCCACCGGCCAAACCGGAATGCTCGTCGAAGGCGACGGCTGCCCCATCGATGCGGTCGTCGCCGATTTCATCAGTGGCGCGGTCGAGAAACAAATCCTCGCCCACCAGCACCATCGCGTGCTCGTCATCGAGGGCCAAGGCAGCATCACGCATCCGTGCTACTCTGCCGTCACCCTCGGCCTGCTCCACGGCTGCCTGCCGCACGCCCTCATTTACTGCTACGAAATGGGCCGCAAAATGGTCAAGGGCGTCGACCACATCGAACTGCCCAACATGGAAACCCAGCGTGACCTCTGCCTCGCCATGGCCAACGCCGCCCACCCGTGCCAGTTCATCGGCATCGCCATCAACAGCCGAAATGTTGACGAGGCGGCATATAAAAAAGAAAAGTCCCGCATTGAAGCCGAATGGAATCTGCCGGCCACCGATGTCTTCCGCGAAGGCGCAGAGCCATTGGTGAACGCGGCGCGCGGGATGTTGGAGGATTGAAATGAAAATTTGCCTGCACGAATACAATCTCCCCCTCACGCATCCGTTCACCATTTCACGTGGCACCATCACCGTGCAGGACACGTTGATTGTCGAGTTGCAGCAGGACGGCGTGAGCGGCTACGGCGAGGCGACGGTGAATGCCTATTACGACGCCGCGATGGCCGACATGAAAAAACGCTTCA
>JAPKDK010000133.1 GCA_028872645.1 Verrucomicrobiota bacterium | reverse complement strand
CAATGCATTGTTTTCCATTCGTGATTTGAGGTTGCTTAGTATCGGTTTTTGCATCGATTTAGCGGCGCATTTGTGGTGTGTTTGTTTCGTGCCGAGGAGGCGTAAATTATTTGTGGCGATTTTGCTGTTGCCCTTGTGCGTAGGCGTGGGTCGTGCGTTAGGGCAACTCATTGCGCAATCGGGCTTTGCCGATACCACCGTGGCGCCGCTGGCAGCGGGAGTGGCGGGTATGTTTCTGCTGTATCATTACGCGCCGAAGCCGATGTGGATTTATGTGTTCGGCCACGAATTTACCCACGCCGCCGCCACGATGGCGTGCGGTGGGCGCGTGAAGGGAATGAAAGTCACGAGCGATGGCGGGCACGTGTTGGTGACGAAAGATAATTTTTTCGTGAGCCTCGCACCGTATTTTGTTCCGTTGTATGTGGGACTGGTGCTGGCGGTGTTCGTGGGCGGCCGTGCGCTGTGGGGCTGGAGCGGCCCGTGGGCGTGGAGTTTTTTTTACTGGATGCTCGGCTTGGCGTACGCGTTTCACGTGCTGCTCACTTGGCACATTCTACACACACGCCAATCCGACCTCACTTCGCAGGGCTATTTGTTCTCGGCAGTGATCATTTTTTTGGGAAATGCAGGAGTTTTGCTTCTTGGTTTGCCGTATTTGCTTGATGGCCCGGACACGCTCGATGCCTTTAAAATGGCGGGCACGGGCACTCTAGAAACCTTCCGTGATTTGGGCACGCTCGCCACTCGGATTTGGGATGCGGGCAATTCGGCCTTGAATTAGCCGCCCGCTTCGTGCCGAATGCGCGGAACGAAATATGACGCTAAGTGAAATAGTACAGGCCGATCACATCGTGCCATCTCTGCAGGCCACCAATCGCTGGGAGGCGATTGACGAATTGGTTGATCAACTTGTGGCCAGTGGCGCGATTGCCGCCAAGGATCGCGAGGCCATCATCGACGCGGTAAAGAAACGCGAGAACTCGATGAGCACCGGCATCGGATTCGGCATTGGCATCCCGCACGCTTCCACTGATCTGATTGATGAAGTGGTCGGCGCGTTAGGGCGTTCGACCGAGGGCATCGATTTCGAGGCGTTGGATAATCAACCGGTGAATTTGGTGGTGCTGTTTCTCGTGCCGCAAGGCCAGTTTCAAAAACACCTGCATACGTTGGCAAACATCGCCAAGCTGCTGCACAACAAAGAGTTCTGCCAAGCGCTCGAACAAGCGGGCGATGCCGAGGCGATTTTGAAAATCATCAGCCAACCGGCCAAACAATAGCGCCGCTTCAAACGTAAAGAGAGTGATTCAAGGGCACATCGAATCCCGTCTGCAAGCCGCCACCACCGCGGTGCTGCCCGAGGCCGACGTCAGTCGCGTGCTCGTGCGCGTGTGCGCCGATGCCAAGCACGGCGATTTCCAAAGTAACGCTCTGATGGGGATTGCCAAGCAACGGCAAATGAACCCCCGCCAACTTGCTGCTGACGTGGTGTCGCAGCTCGATGTGGCCGAATGGTGCGAGCCGGTGAAAATTGCCGGGCCGGGTTTTCTGAATTTCCGCTTGCGGCCCGAGGCGGTGAATGCCGCGCTGCAAATCGCCCTCGCCAGCCCCATGCCTTTTATCACGCCCGCGGCCACGTCGCGCACGGTGGTCGTTGATTTCAGCTCGCCCAATGTCGCCAAGCCGATGCACGTCGGCCATATCCGATCCACCATTCTCGGCGACACCCTCGCGCGCGTCCTGCGGTTGCTCGGCCATCGCGTGGTGACCGATAATCACCTCGGTGATTGGGGCACGCAATTCGGGATGCTGCTGTTCGGCTGGAAAACCCAGCTCGACGAAGCCGCGCTCGCCGCCGATCCCATCGCGGAACTGGAACGGATTTACAAACTCATCAATGGTGATGAGGCCTTGCGCGATGACGCGCGCGCGGAGTTGGTGAAATTGCAAAATGGCGACGAAGAAAACCTCGGCATTTGGCAGCGGATGATTGAGCTGTCGCAGGTGCAGTTCGACCATGTGTACTCGCGGCTCGCCATTGAGTTTGACGAAACGCTCGGCGAAAGTTTTTACAATCCCAAGCTCGCCGGTGTGGTGGAAGATTTAATTTCCAAAAATATCGCCGAAGAAAGCGAAGGCGCGATGGCGGTTTTTTTCCCCGACAACGCGCAGCTCGCCGATAAACCAGCCATCGTCCGCAAAAGCGATGGCGCGGCCAACTACACCACTACCGATCTCGCCACGCTGCAGCATCGCCTCGCCGAATGGGCACCGGACGAAATCGTGTACGTCACCGACGGCCGCCAGCAATTACATTTCCAACAACTCTTCACCATCTTCCGCCGTTGGCAAGCCGACGCGCCGGTGCGCTTGGAGCACGTGTGGTTCGGCTCCATCCTCGGCTCCGATGGCAAGCCCTTCAAAACTCGCAGCGGCGAAGTTGTGCGCTTGGCCGATCTACTCGACGAAGCGCAGGAACGCGCCTACGCGGTGGTCAGCGAAAAGAACGCCGACCTCGACGAAGCGCAACGCCGCGAAATCGCCCGCGTTGTGGGCCTCGGCGCGTTGAAGTACGCGGATCTTTCGAACAATCGCCAAACCGATTATGTGTTTGACTGGAACAAAATGCTCGCCCTCCAAGGCAACACCGCGCCGTATTTGCAGTACGCCTACACGCGAGTGCGCAGCATCTTCCGTAAAGTCGATGCGCCTAATTTCAGTAACATCATTCTCGCCGTCACCGCCCCCGAAGAATTGGCACTCGCAAAACATTTGATGAACTTCACCCAAATCCTAGAAATGGTCACCGAAGATCATCGCCCGAATTTTCTCTGCAACTACCTCTTCGAGTTAGCCGGCCACTTCAGCCGTTTCTACGAAGCGTGCCCCGTGCTGAAAGCAAAAGAAGAAACCGAACGCGAAAGCCGCTTCGCACTATGCGAATTAACCAGCCGCGTTTTGAAAACCGGATTGGGCGCAATGGGGATCGAAGTTACGGAAGTGATGTGACGGGAGGGGCGGGTTTCACCTCGTCTCTAATTTAATTGGAAATGGGGCACGGTGGAATTTGCCTCTCCCGGCTCACTGCGAAATTTTTAGCCGATTTTTGTTGCCCATCGGAACAACGCCGCGTCATCCGCACAATGCGTCACCTCATCGGCAACAACCCCAAACCCCTCCCCATACGCCGGGCCGTTAGCCACGCACGCGTTGGTTTTGCATTTTTTGATTTGGGTGCGGGCGGCGGCGAGGGTTGATTTTTTGCCGCCATCAACTTCGTATTTCCAGCCGACCAAAAACGCATCGGGAAACCATTTACGCAATGAACAAATTAACTTTGGCGTGGGCTTCAGCTCAAGTGTCAACGATGCGGTGGTCGGAATCTTGCCTTTGCGCGGGCGTTTCACGGTGAAGTCGGAAACAGCGGCCACGTGAAACACCGCTTTCACGCGCAAGGCGGAGGCGGCAGCGAGTTGTTCGTGTAAATCTTTCGTGGTGTTAAAATGCAGCACGCGCACCTTTTTTGATTTGGGCGCGTGCACTGCCGTTTCTGAAAGCAACAGAGTGACGCGATGCCCCGCGCGCGCGAGCGCCTCGGCCAAGCCGCAGCCGAGCCGTCCGGTTGAGTGATTCGTCAACCGGCGCACAGCATCAATCGGCTCCACGGTAGGGCCAGCGGTGACAAGACAGTGCATTGGGGTGGGGAATGTCCAATGCCCGAGGCCTAATGTCCAATCGTAAATCCAAAATCTAAAATCGTATTTCCTCAATCCTCCGATTACTGTCCGCGCGTGAGCACGATTGTTGGCATTGACCTTGGCACCACGCGTTCCGCCATTGCTGTGGTAGAGGCGGGGATGGCCGGATTGTTGGCCGATGCCGAAGGGCAACGGCTACTGCCTTCGGTGGTGTATTATCCGAAAGACGGCGCCCCAATCGCCGGTTGGCCCGCGCAACGCCAGCGTGCGCTGGATCCAGCGCGCACAATTTATTCCGTAAAACGCTTCATCGGCCAACGCGCCGTCGACGTGCGGGAAACTGAACGGCAAGTCGATTATACGCTAACCGGCAATCCGCTCGCGGTGAAGTTAGGGGAAGAGAGAGTGTCGCCCGAGGCGGTGTCGGCGGAGATTTTGAAGTCGCTCAAGGCGCGCGCAGAGTTGGTTTTGGAAACTGAAATCACCCGTGCGGTCATCACTGTGCCAGCGTATTTCAATGACGCCCAGCGCCAAGCCACCAAACGTGCGGGCGAGGAGGCGGGCTTTACCGTGGAGCGCATTCTCAACGAACCCACCGCGGCCGCTCTGGCGTGTGGCTTGGAAAAGCTGCCCGAACAGGCGCGCGTGGCGGTTTATGATTTGGGGGGCGGCACGTTTGACCTTTCCATTTTGGAATTGCGCGAAGGCGTATTTCAAGTGCTGGCCACTCACGGCAACACGCGGCTGGGCGGTGATGACATTGACCAACGCATCGTCGATTGGTTGCTGGAACAAATCGATGAGAACGCGGATGCGTCGCTGCGCGCGCGGGTACGCGAGGCGGCGGAGGCAGCGAAGGTGGCGCTCTCCATGGAAACGGAGACGACGATTCAACTGCCGTTTGTTTCGGATGACACCAGTTTTGAATGCGTGCTCACGCGGGAAAAATTGGAGGCTTTGGCGGCGCCGGTGATTGACCAAACGCGCGCGCATTGTCGGCGGGCGCTGGCGGATGCGGGCGTGACGGCTGCCGAGTTGAACCAAGTGATTTTGGTGGGCGGCCAAACGCGAATGCCGTTGGTGCGGCGGCGCGTGTCGGAATGGTTCGAGTGCGCGGAATACGCGGAGACGCGGGGCGACATTCGGCTGGGTGATTCCTTTCACGAAGCGGATGGGCCGACGCTGAACACCTCCCAAAACCCGGACGAAGCGGTCGCACTCGGCGCGGCGATTCAAGGGGCGATTTTGTCGGGCGACATTCGGGATATGGTTTTGCTCGATGTGACGCCACTGTCACTTGGGCTGGAAACGTTTGGTGGTTTGATGAATGTCATCATCCCGCGCAACACCACGGTGCCGACCAAAGCGGGCGAGATGTTCACCAACGCCGTGGACGGCCAACGCCAAATGTTGGTGCACGTGCTGCAAGGCGAACGCGAGAAGGCGGTTGACAATTGGAGTCTCGGCAAGTTTGAATTGGAATTTGAATCCGCCAAGCGCGGCGCGGCGCGGGTGGGGGTGCAGTTTGAAATTGATGCGGATGGCATCTTGCATGTGCTCGCGCGCGACACGGCAACGGACCACGAGAAAGTCGTGGAAATGAAATCGACCGTGGACGTCGATGATGCGGCGGTTCAGCTAATGGTGGAGGAATCCGTGGAGCACGCCTTCGAAGATATGGACGCGCGCAAATGGATTGAGGCCGCCCTGAAAGCACGCGAAGCCGTGAAAGCTGCTCACGGAGGCTTGGAGGAGTTCGTTGATGAATTGCAAAACGCGGACGCCATCCGCGCCACGGTGGAGTCCGTGGAGGCCGCGCTGAAAACTGAAAGCGATTTGCCTCAACTCAAAACTGCCGTGGCCAAGCTCGATGAAGCGACTTTACCGCTGGCGGATTTGATGATGGATCGCGCGATGGAAGCGGCTTTGCGCCAGCGTGGGATGCTCGATTGACGATCAGGCTTCGGCCTGTTTTTCGTCGGGCGATTCGAGGCTTTCGAAGGCGTTGTTCAGCGTATCGCCGGTGGGCTTTTCGTCGCCGGTTTCCTCGTCCGCATCGTAATGGATTTCATCTTCCATCGAAATTTCCTCGCCGTGTTTGCGATGAGGATTTTCAGCGCGTTGTTTAGCTGGAAGTGGGTTGACTAAAACCGTGATGCCGCGCCCGACCAAACGCGGGGCTACGTCGGTCTTGCCGAAGGGTACCAATTCTTTGACAAACCGTTTCACGGCGTCGAAGCCAAATTCCTTGTGCGCATTTTCGCGGCCACGGAAGCGCAGGTAAATTTTCACCTTCATATCCGCGCACAAAAAATCAATCGCGCGGGTGAGCTTGAAATCAAAATCGTGCTTTTCGCAGCGCGGTCGGAGTTGAACTTCCTTCACCTTATTGGTTTGGGCGGACTTTTTGTTCTCCTTTTTCTTTTTGGATTCCTCGTACTTGTACTTGCCGAAATCGCACACGCGGCACACCGGCGGGCGGGCGTTGGGCGCCACCTCCACGAGATCGAGCCCGTGCCGCTTGGCGAGCGCAATAGCATCGCGCGTTTCCAGCACGCCGACTTGTACGCCGTCGGCTCCCACCACGCGCACTTCGCGTACGCGTATTCGATCGTTAACCCGCGTGCGGGGTTCCCAGCTCCGTCCTCTGCCTTTATACGGACGACTCAAAGTAGTTCCTGAAGTTGTGTGTTAATCATGCAAACTAGCCGGCTAATTGCGCCGGTGCGGTTTCTTTTCTAGTCATTTAGACGGCCGTGGCAAGGGAAAATTTTACCCAAGTTTGCTTTTTGCGTGCGTCCAGGCCGCCTCTCCGCTAGCGTCCCGCCCCTTATGGCGACCCTAAAACCATTTACCGCACTGCGTCCGAAGGCGGATTTAGCCGCAAAAATTTGCGAGCTGCCCTATGACGTGATGAACAGCGAGGAAGCCCGCGTCATTGCGAAGGACAACCCTCTTAGTTTTCTGCACGTCAGCAAACCGGAAATCGACCTCGAGCCCCGCATCGACGTGTATTCGGATGCCGTGTACGCCAAAGGCGCGGAAAACTTCCAGCTGCTGCAGGAGCAAGGCGCGCTCGCACAGGACGCGCAACCGTGTATTTACCTCTACCGTCAAGTGATGGGCAGTCACACCCAAACCGGTCTCGTGGCCGTCGCGAGTGTTTCCGAATACGACAGCGGCATCATCAAAAAACACGAACTCACCCGCCCCACCAAGGAAGACGACCGCGTGCGCCATATGGAAGCGCTCAACTCTCAAACCGGCCCCGTCTTCCTGACGTATCGTGCCACCGCCGAGATCGACGCCCTCACCGAGCGCCTCACCGCCAACGAACCCGCCATCGATCTCACGGCCGATGACCACGTGCAACATACCGCGTGGGTGATCGACAACGCTGAGGACATCGCCTTCATTGAAGCGCAGTTTGCCAATTTAGATTATTTGTACATCGCCGATGGCCATCACCGCAGCGCCGCCGCTTCGCGCGTGTGCGCCGCACGAAATGGCGCGGGACAAAGCGACCAGTTTTTGACCGTTATTTTCCCGCACGACCAAATGCAAATCCTTGCGTACAATCGCGTCATCAAAAATTTGCACGGCCAATCCTCGGCGGATTTTTTGGCGGCATTGGAAAATATTTTTCAAATCGTGGAAGGGGGCGCGGGCGAATGCACCCGCAAAAATGAACTCGGTCTTTACCTTGATGGCCAATGGCGGAAGCTCACGTTTAAGTCCAACTACGCAACCGCGGAAACGCTGATGGACGAACTGGATGTCGCGTTGTTACAAAACCACGTGCTCGCACCGTTGCTCGGCATTGAAGACCAACGCACAAGCGATCGGCTTGATTTCATCGGCGGTATTCGCGGCACGGCGGAATTGAGGCGCCTCGTGGACGCGGGCGCGGGTTGCGCGTTTTCGATGTTCCCAACGAGCATCGAGGATTTAATGGCCATCGCCGATGCGGATGGATTGATGCCGCCCAAGAGCACTTGGTTCGAGCCGAAGTTGCGTGACGGCTTGTTTTGTCATATGATTTGATTT
>JAPKDK010000132.1 GCA_028872645.1 Verrucomicrobiota bacterium | reverse complement strand
CATAATGTTCCAGTGCCTCAAGATGGCAGTCGAAATCGCTTGGCTTGGCCGCGCCGCAGCTGAGCGTGTGCACCTCTTTACGATTCAAACAATAGAGGTCATTAAACTGCATCGGGTGCAGCGGCTCGCACAGCGTGGTGAGCTTGGGGGGCGGGGCGTAGAGTTTACCGCCTTTGTCGTTAGGGCTGATGATGAAGACGCCCATATCGTGCGCGGCGGAGGCTTCAATGGCGGGCCAGTTGAGGTCGTTTACAAAATACCAGTGCAGGTTGATGTAATCGAAGGCATCGCTCTCGATGGCTTTCAAAATCAAATCGGTGGTGGCGTGGGTGGAAAATCCAACGTGCCGCACGCGACCTTCTTTTTGAAGCCAACGCGCGGCGGCGACGCAGCCGGTGGGGCCGAGTGACCAATCGAGGATTTCCTGATTGTTGATGCCGTGCAGCGAAAGCAAATCCACGTGATCGAGCTGGAGGTAGTCCAATGATTTTTGGAAGGTCTCGAGAAACTCACGCGGATTGGCAAAGGGCGCCACTTTGGTTTGCACGATGAGTTTTTCGCGCGGCAGTTTTTTGAGCACCGGCCCGAGTTGCATTTCCGATGAGCCATACCCGCGTGCGGTTTCGATATGGTTGATGCCCACTTCAACGGCACGATGAATAGTGGCTTCAAGATTCTTCTGGCCGTCGTCCGGCACCTCGCTCCACTCGATGTCGCTCCACTTGTGCTGATACCGCATTCCCCCGCAGGAGAACACCGGCATCTCCAAATTCGTTTTGCCAAAGCGACGGTATTTCATTATTCCACAAATTCCAATTCCTGCCGGTGGTCAATCAGCCCCGCCTCGTGGGCTTGGCCGAGGAAGCGTGTGATGGTGTCGCGGCCTTTGTCGCCGTAGTCGAGGGTCCAGTGGTTTACGTACATCCCCACGAATTGATCGGCTAATTCCATCCCCATATCGCGCGCGTATTGCAGCGCGTGCGCGACGGCTTCGGGGCGATGGTCGAGGCTGTACTGAATGCTTTCGGTGAGCAGATCGCTGAGGGCTTTGCGTTCGGCGGCGGGGATGCGTTTGTGGATCACATTGCCGCCGAGGGGCAGCGGCAGCCCGTCATTTTCCTCGCCCCACCACACGCCGAAATCCTGACAGCAAACGAGCCCTTCGTTTTCATAAGTGAGCTGGCCTTCGTGAATGATGAGGCCGACGTCCGCCTTGCCGCTGTTCACGGCTTGGAAAATTTCATCGAAGGGCACCACGATGTAATCAAGTTCGGCCTTTGATTTCCCCAGCCAAAGTTGCAGCGCGAGGAAGGCACTGGTGAGCTCGCCGGGAATGGCGATTTTTTTTCCGGGAATGTCCGCGCGCGGAATTTTTTTCTTGGCCACCAACATCGGCCCGTAGCCATCGCCCATGCTCGCGCCGCTGGGGAGCAGGGCGTAATCAGCGCACACCGAGGGATAGGCGTGAATGCTGATGGCGGTGATATCCAGCTCGCCGCGCGCGGCGCGTTCGTTGAGGGTTTGGATGTCCTGCAAAATATGCTCAAACGCGTACCCGCGTGTGTCAATGAGCCCCTCCGCGAGGGCATAAAACATAAAGGCATCGTCCGGATCGGGCGAATGGCCAAGCGTCAACTTCGTCATCGCGGAGATAGTGGGCGAATGCCCGCAATCTGTCGATGCGATTTGGCTGGCAATCCGGCGCGGCTCTGGCAGTCTTGCCACCTGTAAACCTCGGCTATGCGCGATTATTTTCTCAGGCGTTTTCTGTTGATTCCACCTACTTTGCTGGGAATTTCGTTTGTGGTGTTTTTGGTCACACGCGCGGCACCGGGCGGGCCGATTGAGCAGGCGATGATGCAGATGCAGCAAATGAGCGAGGAGGGAAACAGCGGCGGCCAGACGGGAACGGGTTTGCTGGATGAAGAGCAGCGGAAGGATTTAGAACGCTATTACGGTTTGGATAAGCCGGTGGTGGAGTCGTACTTCATTTGGCTGGGCTTGCGATCGCGCGAGTTGTCGCACAAGGAAGTGGAATTTGAGGCGGGCGAAACAAAGGGAAGCGTGCGGGTGCGTTTGGTGGAAGGCGAGGCGAAAAAGAAACGAATGCGGCTGGAGCGTGTTGCGGCGAACAACGTGGTGTTTACGAATGTGGAGGAATTTCCGGGCAACTGGACGTGGCGCAAACTAGAGGCCAAACCCGACGATGAGAAAGGCTCGCTGCGGGTGGAAGTGTTTCGCGAGGAATACTCGGGATTGGTGCAGGGCGACTTGGGGCGTTCCTTTCGCTATGGCAAACCGGTGGAGCAGGTAATTTGGGAGCGGTTGCCGGTGTCTACCTATTTTGGATTCATGACGATGCTCATCGTGTATGCAGTGTGTCTGCCACTGGGTTTTTACAAGGCGATCAATCATAACAGTTGGTTTGATAACACCACTTCGGTGCTCATCTTCATGGGCTATGCGATCCCGGGCTATGTGCTGGGGTTCCTGCTGATTTTGTTTTGCGCGGTGAACAACGAATGGTTTCCTACCACGGGCTTCACCAGCATTGGGTTTGATGAATTGTCCATGGGCGAAAAAATAAAAGACGTGTTACATCACTCCGTGTTGCCGCTGTGCGCGTATCTCGTGGGCGGGTTTGCGTTTGTGACGATGTTGATGAAAAATCATTTGATGGATAATCTCTCCGCCGATTATATGCGCACGGCGCTCTCCAAGGGCGTGGCCTATCGCGATGCGGTACGGCGTCACGCGCTGCGCAATTCGATGATTCCGATCGCCACTAATCTCGGCCATCAAGTGATGTTGTTTGTCACCGGCTCATTCCTCATCGAAAAAATATTCGACATTAACGGCTTTGGGCTGCTGGGCTTTAACGCGATTATTGACCGCGATTTTCCGGTGGTGATGGGCGTGCTGATGCTCTCGGCATTTCTGATGTTATTGGGCAATGTGATTTCGGATTTCTTGATGGCGATGGTTGATCCACGGGTGCGTTTTAAATAATCATGCATTGGAAACTCAATCCCATCACCGCCCGCAAGCTCAAGCGCTTCCGCTCCATCCGGCGCGGTTATTGGTCGTTCTTATTGCTGGGCGGGTCTTTGTTGGTTTCTCTTTTTGGTGAATTGCTGGTGAATGATCAGGCGTTGGTGGTGCGGCACAACGGCCAATGGTTCTTCCCGGCCGTGGCGGATTCGTATCCGATCAAATGGATATACACCCCCAAGGAGCCGCGCACGGGGGAATTTTTTGGCGAAGCCAGAGATAAGACCGGTCAGTCTTATTCGGGGCTGGTGAATTATCGGTTGCTCAAAAAAACGTGGAAAGCTGCTGGGAGGGAAAGCTGGCTCATTATGCCCCTCATCCCGCACGGGCCCGATGGCAATACGTTTAGCGAAGGTGTAAAAAAACTTTCTGCACCGAGCGGCGAACACAAGCATTTCCTCGGCACCGACGGCGCGGGACGCGACATTGCCGCGCGAATGTTTTATGGCTTTCGCATCGTCATGTTGTTTGCGCTGGGATTCACGTTGATGGTGTTTTTAATCGGCTCGACGGTCGGTTGTTTAATGGGTTACTTCGGCGGCAAAGTGGATTTGTTGGGGCTGCGATTGGTGGAGATTTGGGCCAACATCCCATTTCTTTACATGGTGATGATTATGGTGAGCGTTGTGCCCAGCAAAGTGGGCATGACCACGCGGGTGTTGTTGTTGCTGTTCATCATGGTTGTTTTTAGCTGGACGAGCATGACGTATTATATGCGCGCCTCGACTTACAAGGAAAAGGCGCGCGACTATGTGGCGGCCGCGCAGCTCTTGGGCGCGGGGCCATTGCGGATTGTGTTCACACATTTGCTGCCCAACACAGTGTCCACGCTGGTGACCTTTCTGCCCTTCACCGTGGCGGTGGCAATCTCATCGGTGACGGCGCTGGATTTTTTGAATTTCGGTTTGCCCGAGGGCACGCCCAGTTGGGGGCATCAACTGCGGTTGGGCCAGGAATATATCCGCGAAAAACCGTGGATCATCGGTTCGGCATTGACGGCGATTTTTCTGGTGCTGACAATGGTCACGTTCATCGGCGAGGCAGTCCGCGAAGCCTTTGATCCAAAGAAATTTTCAACTTACGAATAATGAAACTATGAAAACACAAATCAACTTATTCACAACCGCGTTCGTGGCGATGACTTTATTAGCCGGCTGCGGCAAGAAAAAAGCGCCCGGCGATCCCAAGGGCGACAGTTCCAACGGCGGCGCACCGGTCAAAGTGACCAAGCTGGCCAAGGTGGAGCTGGATTCGGTGGAAGAGGTGAGATCTTTTTATGAGGCCGACCCTGAATTTTTCCGCATCAAAACCACCGCTGATATTCCCACAGACTTGAAGTGGGAAGACGGCAGCAGCGAAAAAGTGTTTGCATCGCCCAAAGCCAAGCGCGGCGGCACGTTGAATACGTTCACCGGCGACTGGCCGCGCACGTTGCGTTTTGTTGGGCCCGACGCGAGCGGTTCGTTTCGACAGTATATTCTCGATTCCAATGCGCTGATTCTGGTGGAATCCCATCCGCAATCCGATGGCTATTATCCTTCCATCGCCAAACGCTGGGCGGTGGGTGCGGATAAGAAAACGGTCTATTTTGAGCTGGACCCCGATGCGCGGTATTCGGATGGCGAGCCAATTCGGGTGACAGATTTTTTCTTTCACTTTTATTTCATGCGCAGCAAGCACATCAAGGCGCCATGGTATAACGATTATTATGACAACAAAAAATTTAAGAATATCACGCTTTATGATACGCGCACTTTGTCCATCACCTATTACAAGGCCAAGCCCGATGTGGTGGAGAAGGTGAGCATTCGCCCGGTGCCGGAGCATCATTATGAGGAAATTGATGAAGATTTTCTGAAGGATTACCAATGGGAATTTGAACCCACCGCTGGCCCCTACGAGGTGCTTGAGGAAAACGTAAACGATGGCGTGGCCATCACGCTCACCCGGGTGCCCAATTGGTGGGCGGACAAAAAGCGGTTTCAAAAAAACCGCTACAATCCGGATAAGATTCGCGTCACCGTGGTGCGTGAGCCGGCCAAGGTGTTTGAGCTGTTCCGTAAGGGCGAGCTGGATTGGCATGGGCTGAGCCTGCCGGAGTATTGGCACGAGAAGCTGCCCAATGATTCGTCCGAGGTGATGAAGGGGTACATTCACAAAGTGAAATTTTACAACGAAATCCCCGTACCCACTTGGGGCATGCGCATCAATTGTTCGATGCCGCTTTTGGATAATCAGAATATTCGCCAAGGATTGCATCACGCAATGAATTGGGCATTGGTGAACAAGGAAATTTTCTACGGCGACTTTGAGCGCCAGCAAACCATGGCCGATGGTTACGGGAAACGCAGTCATCCCACGGTGAGAGTGCGGGAATTTTCCGTGGAAAAAGCGGAGGTTGCGTTTGCCAAAGCCGGTTTCATCCGGCGAGGTGCCGACGGCATTCTCCGCAATGCAGTAGGCAAACGGTTGTCCTTCACGATTTCCACCGGTTACAAGCGCTTCACGGATGTGTTGACGGTGCTAAAACAACAAGCCGCCAAGGCCGGCGTGGAGCTGAATCTCGAGATTCTTGAGCTGACCGCCGGTTGGAAAAAAACCAACGAAAAGAAACATGAGATTTCATTCGGCGGCCTGAATAATTCTGTGGAATTATACCCGCGCTTTTTTGAGCCTTATCATTCCTACAATGCTTATAAAGAGGAGGGCGACAAGCTGTACAATGCCGATGGCTCGCTCCGGTCGGGCATCACTCCCAAGCCGGATACCAATAACGCCACCCTCACCGCCGACCGCGATTTGGATAAACTGATCAAGCAATATCGCGAGGCCGAGGATCTGGACGAAATTACACGCCTCGGGCACGCGCTTATCCAGCGCCTCCACGACCATGCCGGCTACCTTCCTGCGTGGTCCAAGCCGTGGTATCGCGTCGGCTACTGGCGTTGGGTGAAATGGCCCGACGACTTCAACGTGAAACAAAGCCGCGACTGGGATGAGTTTCACGTGCATTGGATCGACCCCGCCGCCAAAGAAGAAACACAAGCGGCCAAGAAGAGCGGGAAAACGTTTCCTCCGGTCATCAAAACCTACGACCAATATAAGCTGAAAAGATAATCGTGGGGGAGGTTGAACCAAAAATATTGCTCGAGGTGCGTGACCTCGTCACAGCTTTCGACACGGATGACGGGCAGCTCACCGCCGTGGATGGCGTGAGCTTTGCGGTGCGGCGCGGGCGCACGTTGGGCATTGTGGGGGAGAGCGGCTGCGGGAAAAGCGTGACGGCGATGAGCATTATGCGATTGCTGCCGCAGCCGATGGGGAAAATTCTTGGCGGCGAGGTGTTGTTCGATGGCCGCAATCTTGCCACGGTTCCGGCGGAGGATATGCGCTCCATTCGCGGCAATCGCATTAGCATGATTTTTCAGGAGCCGATGACCGCGCTTAATCCGGTGCATCGCATTGGTAAACAAATTTGCGAGGTGCTCACGCAGCACAACGATTTGTCACCGGATGATGCGTGGCAACAGGCGGTGGAGATGCTCGATAAAGTGGGCATCGCTTCACCGGAAATTCGGGCCACGGAATATCCGCATCAACTTTCGGGCGGGATGCGCCAGCGGGTGGTGATCGCCATCGCGCTCGCGTGCGGGCCGGAATTGGTGATCGCCGATGAACCGACCACGGCGTTGGACGTCACGATTCAGGCGCAGATTTTGGAGCTTATCAATAATCTCCAGCGCGATCTCGGGATGTCCGTGATGCTCATCACGCACGACTTGGGCGTCATCGCCGAGACGTGCGATGAGGTGTGCGTGATGTACGCCGGCCGTGTGGTGGAACGCGCGCCGGTGAAAGAACTTTTCGCCAACCCGCGCCACGCGTACACGCAAGGCTTGCTCAGCTCCATCCCGCGTCTCAACGGCACGCACAAGAGCGAGCTGGAAACTATCGACGGGATGGTGCCGGCCTTGAGCGAATTGAAACCCGGCTGTCGCTTCGCCCCCCGTAGCGGCCGCGAGCACGCGCCGGAGTTGCTGGTGGAACGCCAGACTTTGAAGGAAATTTCCACAGATCATTGGGTAGAGGCGTGCCCGGTTTGCACACGAGGATGAACAACGGCACGGCCATTTTATCGACGGATAATTTACGGATGTACTTTCCCGTGAAAGGCGGGGTGTTTCAACGCGCGGTGGCGGCGTGCAAGGCGGTGGATGGCGTGAGCCTTACGATTATGCCGGGCGAAACGCTGGGGCTCGTGGGCGAAAGTGGTTGTGGGAAGAGCACGCTCGGCAAAACGATCGCGCGTTTGTACGAACCCACGAGTGGCGGCATTGCGTTTGAAGGGAATGAATTGGCGGATTTATCGCGCCGCCAACTGAAACCCTTCCGTCGCGAGATTCAGATGATTTTTCAAGATCCGTACGAGAGCCTCAATCCGCGGCACACGGTGGGGACGATTGTGGAGGAGCCGTTTGTGATTCACAAGATGGGCACGCGCGCGGAGCGGCAGCAATGGGTTGCGGATTTGTTGGCGAAGGTGGGCCTGCCTGAATCGGCGGCGGGGCGGTATCCTTTTGAGTTTTCCGGTGGCCAACGGCAGCGGATTGGCATCGCGCGCGCGTTGGCGCTGAAGCCGCGCCTGTTGATTTGCGATGAACCGGTGAGCGCGCTGGATGTTTCCATCCAAAGCCAGGTGCTCAATTTGCTGATGGAGTTGCAGCGCGAAATGGGTT